>JAQSWN010000180.1 GCA_029266615.1 Polyangiaceae bacterium | reverse complement strand
GGCCAGCCCGTTGCCCTCCGCGTCGAAGGCGACGTCGAGCCCGGACGAAATGCGCAAGTCCAAGGCGACGAGCTCTTCCCGCGCGGGCTGCCAGGCACCGGTCTCATCCGTGCGTTGCGCTCTCACCCCGCCAACCCGGTTCGCGAGCTCGAAGCGCGAGACGACTCCGAGCGGTGACGTAGCCACCGCGGCCACCCACGACTGAGTATTCGTGGTGGCTTGGGTTGCCTCTTTCGCCCACTCCGAAGAGCGGTACTGTTGCAGGTAGCTCGAACCGTCTGCATTCCACGCAAAAACGGCGCTGTTGCCACTGGCCGCGACCAGCGGCGCGCCGCACGAGCTGGCGCTGTGCGCGAAGGTCGTCGGCGTGATTTGGTCGGCCCCGAGCTCCAGCCAGCCGGCGGCGACGGGACACGTATTCGTCCCATTGCCAACCCAGCCGAGCAGGACGGAGCCGCTTGCGGTCAAAGGAGCTTGCAGCGCCAGCTCCGAAAATTTCACGGGGATTTCGGTGAGGTGCCAGCTCCCATCACGCACCGTGAAGGTCGAGCGGAACGGCTCCACCAGCTCGATGCCAGCCTCGTCCGTCACCGACGCGCTCACGACGACTTCGTACGACCCATGCAACCGCAGCGCGCGTTCCGGCACGAACGTCGCGACGCCGTTTTCATACTTCAGTTCACCGGGGACGGGCTCGCTCCCATCGAGCAGCTGGACGCGGTCGCTCATGAAGCTGTCTGGGTCCAGCGCTTCACTGAACTCGATCACGACCGGCACGTTCGGCTCGGCGTCCTTGCCTTCGTGAGCGGGAGAGACGGAGACGACGCGCGGCGGCGCATCACCCGGCCGGCACGCGCCGTCTACGCAGGCTTCGGCTCCGTCCGTCGCGTCGGCGTTGTCGCAATCCACCGCGGCCGTGCACTCTGGTTTGGGCAGTTGCGCGCCGCCTTCGCCCCCCATGCTCCCGCCTTCGCCTAGGCCCCCGGCTCCCGATTCGTTATTGGAGGTGCTGCCCGCGCCCTCGCCGGCTTCGCCGCCTTGCGGAGGAGCGGGGCAAGTGCGCGTCGCCTTGCAGTCCGACGACTTGAAGCCGTCCCCGCACGCGACGGCGTACGCCGCCGCCAGCACTGCCGCGCCTGCCCAACGCCCGAGCCCCGACCCATAGCTTCCATATCCAGACATTTGCCGCCCTTCGTTCGCTCCCGCGTAGCACGGAGGAGCGGTTAAATCAGTTCCAGGTTGAGCCCTCTTCGGGCGGCGCTCTCCCGGAGTTGCGTCCTTTCTTTCTTCTTTCGAGCTTCGCGACGCCGATTTCCGTGTGGCTAGAACGACGCTGCCCCCCCTTTAAGCGCTCACAGCACCTGGGCGATGGCGTCCGTGATGTAGTCCAAGTTGGTTTCGTTCATGGCCGCGACACAGATGCGCCCGCTGTCTACGATGTAGATTCCGAACTCCGATCGGAGCCGCAGCACCTGGGGCAGCTCTAGACCGGAGTACGAGAACATGCCGCGCTGCTGTTCGATGAACGAGAAGTCCCGCGTGATGCCGCGCGCCTTCAGACGCTGCACGAACAAGGTGCGCATCTTCTGAATGCGAACGCGCATCTCCGTCAGCTCTGCCGCCCACTTGGCGTAGAGCTCCTGGTTACCGAGCACGAGCGCCACGATCTGCCCCCCGTGCGAGCTGGGGCTCGAGTAGTTCGTGCGAATGGTTCGCTTGAGCTGAGACGTGACGCGCTTGGCCTCGTCCGCGTCCGCCGTGATGAACGTGATGGCGCCAACGCGCTCACGGTAGAGGGAGAAGGACTTGGAGAACGAGCTGGAAATGACGCACGGCAGCCCGGCCTTCGTGAACGCACGGACCGCAACCGCGTCTTCGACGATGCCTTCGCCGAAACCTTGGTATGCGAAGTCGATGAACGGCACGAGGTCACGCTCGCGCACGATGTCAACGACCTCTTCCCACTGCGCAGGGCTCAGGTCCACGCCGGTCGGGTTGTGGCAGCAGGCGTGCAGGAGCACCACGCTCTTGGCCGGCATCGCGACGAGCGCTTGCTTCATCGCCTCGAAGCTCAGCCCGTGGCTCTCGGCGGAGTAGTAGGCGTACTCCTTGACCGTGAAGCCGGCCGTCTCGAACACCGCGCGGTGGTTTTCCCAGCTAGGCGCGCTGATATAGAGGTCGGCGCCGGGTAGCCAGCGGCGCAGGAAGTCCGCACCGAGCTTGAGCGCGCCGGTTCCGCCCAACGCTTGCGCGGTCACGACGCGCCCCGCGGCGATGAGCTCCGAATCTTTTCCGAGCAGCAGCTCCTGCACCTCCTTGCGGTACGCGGGCACGCCGTCGATCGGGATGTAGCTCTTCGAGTCTTCCTTTTCGTACCAGAGCTTCTCCGCCTCGCGGACCACGGACAACACCGGCACCTTGCCGTTTCCGTCTTGATAGACGCCAACTCCTAGGTTGACCTTCTTGGGGTTCTTGTCGGCGAGAAACGCCTCCGTGAGACCGAGGATGGGATCAGCGGGGGCGAGGGAGACATCGGCGAACGGCGATTGAGTCATGGGCCTTCCGGTGAGGCGCCAAGTTGGCGCGGCGCCGCTAGCCTAGCTCAGCCGACACCCCTGCAAACGACCTACAGCTTCTCGGGCTTGAAGCCGCCGCTACGCCGGTCGTTCAGCCAGACGAGACCAAACACGATGAGGAGGAGGGCCGGCAAGACCGCGACGAAGCGGAATGACTCGACCGCGGCCACCGTCTTCGCCGCTTCCATCGCGGGGCTGCCGTCGGCCAGCGCCTTCAGCTTCTCCACCCCACCGGCCGCTTCCGCTGCCGTTTGGTCGTACATCTTGCCCATGAGGGGCAGCAGAAAATAGATCGAGATGGAGCCGGCGGTGCCGATCAGGCCCATCGCGAACGCTCCGCCGCGTGGATAGCGCTCGGAAGCGGCCGCCAACATCGTCGGCCACATGTAGCAAACGCCGGTGCCCCAGACCGTCGCGGCGAGGAAGCCCATGAGCGGCGAGTCCGCCATGCTGAGCAGTACGAGGCCGATCGCCGCGAGCAGCGACGAGACCCATAGTAGGCCGACCGACGAGAGCTTGTGCACCATGGTGCCCGCGAAGTGGCGCATCACGAACATGAGACCCGCCACGTAAACGAGCAGCCAGGTACCCTGCATGTGCACGGTGCGCGTGAGGGTGAAGTCGACCCACTGCCCCGGCGCCAGCTCCGAGGCGCTGGTGAGCAGCATGGCCCCGAACCAGACGAAAAATCCGGGCTTGAGCACCGCCTTGAGCATGTCTTTGGCGGGGACGCCCGCGGCCGCGCGCTCGGTCTTCGGAAACTTCTGTCCAACGAGCAGCACGAGCAGACCGACTGCCGGCACCATGACGAGCGCGATCTTGAGGCGCCAGTCCAGGCCGGCGCCGTTGATGGCTTGGCTCAGCACCCCACCGATGATCACACCGCCTGGCCACCAGGCGTGGAGCACGTTGAGCTTGTGGGTCTTGTCTTGCGGATAAAGCGTGGTCGTGAGCGGATTGATGACCGCCTCCGAACAGCCCCAGCCGATGCCGCACAGCAACATTCCCAGCCACACCACGGTGTAGACCCCGGCCCCGGTGGCCAGCTTGTCCGCCGTCACGATGAGCGCCGTCCCCGCGATGAACGAGCCGGCGCAGGTGATGAGCACGTTGCGCATTCCGATGGCGTCGATCAGCGGGCTGCCGAAGGCGAGCGTCAGCGCGAAGCTGAGGAACACCGCGCCAAGCGCCGAGCCGACCATGCCCGCCGCGTGCGCCTTGTCGATTGGGTCGAAGTAGGCGACCTGCAGGTCCTGCGCAATGGCGCCCCGCAGGATGAAGCACATGCTGGTCGTAACGCACGCGAACAGACACACCAAGAAGAGGCGCTTCTTGTTGGCGTCGTCGTGTCCGTCGGCGACGGCGGGCGCACTTGCCGTCGAGATCGAAGATTGCATCAGACTCTACTTCCCTGGTTGACGAAGCGCGGAGGCTCCGGAGCGTCCGTTGCCGATGCGAATGAACGAGCGCACCGGCACCGGCGTTAGTGTCCGGTGTCCGCGGGACCGATCACGGAATCTTCCGCTCCCACGCTGCCCCCAAAACAGCGCCAAATGCGGCGCTTGCCCCCGTCGCCGACGTCGCCTGCGGAAACGAATCTGGAGCTACGCCAGAATGGGAATGACGCCGAAGCTCAGCGCTCCAGCTGGTAGCGCAGCTGCTCCGCGCCGTAGACGTTGACGACCAAGCGTCGGTCGTCCAAATCGCAGACGGCGTGTGCAGCCGCGGCGCGTCCTGGCGCGTCGTCGTCCAAATTCTCGATGAGCGATTGGAGCGTGACGTACGGAATGCCGCGAATGATGTCGAGGTGATTCCAGTGCACGTGCCCGTTGAAGACGGCCAGCACTTTGCCGCTCTTCTCGATGACTTCGCGCACGGCCCGGCGCTCCACGACGCGGCACAGGTGCGGCCGCTTCTCGAACCAACGGTTGCCTTCCAGGCGCATCTCGCTCGCCGGGTGGTGCATGAGGACGATGCTCGGCAAAGCCGTCGCGGCCAGGTCTCGCTCGAGCCATTTCAGCTGCTCTTCCGGCAGCTCAATGCGCTCGCCCCGATGCTCGATGGTGTGCAGCACCGCGAAGTGCACGCCGTCCACGTCCTGCGAGTAGGTGAGCTCCGAGCTCGTGCCCCAGAGACCGCACAGCTCCGCGGCGGTGAGGTTGATGGTGTCGTGGTTGCCCGCCACGTGCAGGATTGGCTTGCCGATTTCGCGCAGCAACGCGACGAAACGCGCGTAGCGCACGCGGTCCTGCGAGGTGGATTCGTCTTCCAGTACGTCGCCTAGGTTCACGACGAGATCCGGATTTACTTCCTCCCGCATGCGGCGGACGAACTCTGCAACCAGCCCCTCCGACTGATGCGTGAGCTTGCGCAGCTTGCCTTGGTGACTAGCCTCGGGCCCGAAGTGCACGTCCGAAATGAGCGCGAAGCGCATGGCGACGGAGGTTTACTCCCGACCCGCCCGCGACACCAAAAAAACCAACGCCGGTGCGCCGAGCGCGGCCGTGATCACGCCGACCGGTAGCTCGCGACCTGGCAACGCCACGCGTGCGACTGCGTCGCAGATCACCAAAAATGCCGCGCCCCCCAAGAAGGACAGCGGTAGAAGCGCGCGCAGGCTGGGTCCGATCAGCAGCCGAACGAGGTGGGGGACGATCAAGCCCACGAACGCGATGGGCCCACACCAGGCCACGCACGCCGCCACCCCGAGCGAAGCGATCAAGAGCACGCCGAAGCGCAGCCGTGCCACGTTGACGCCTTGCGTCTGAGCCAAGTCCTCGCCCAACGCCAGGTTTTGCAGGGGCCGACCCAGTAAAAGCAGGCCCCCGAGCGTGACGGCCGCGAAGGGGCCGATCAGCGCGACGCCGCGGTAGCCGACCTGTGGCAGTTGGCCGAGGGACCACTGCGCGGCCGCGACCAGCGCGCGCGCGTCCGACGCGAATTGAACGCCGCTCGCCAGCGCGCTGGCCGCGAGCGTGACCGCGATGCCGGCGAGCAGGACGTCGTTCTTCGACAGGCGGCCGGATGCAGCCAAACCCGAGACGAGCAAGGTCGTCACCAGGGCGCCGCCGAAGGACGCGGCGGTTAGCAACGACACCCCGAACACTCCGCCTCCCACGTCCAAGGCGAGGGCGATGAGCGCGCCTAGAGTCGCGCCCGCGGTGGTGCCGACGGTGCTGGGCGTCGCGAGCGCGTTGTTGAACACGGTTTGAAAAGCGGCACCCGAGATCGAAAGGGTTGCGCCGACGAGCGCGCCGACCAGCACTCGCGGCAAGCGCAGCTGGAACAAGACGAAGTCGCGCGTGTCCGCGTTCAGCGGCGGACCAACCCAGAGCGAGGCGACCGCGAGCAGGAGCGAGACGAGGACGAAGACGGTGACGCGAGCCCTCACGCGCCACGCTCCGGCAACAGCACGCGCTGCCCGTTCAGCGAAAGCGCGTGCATGTTCAAGCCAAACAACTCGCCGAGCGCGCTCGGCAGCTCGCCCGAGTCGAGCGGTAGCTCGAAGCAGAGCCGACCTTGCGCAATACCCGCGACCCGCACGCGCGAGGCTTCTCCGAGGTGACGGAGCAGGTTCACATCGTGAGTGACACAGACGACGCTCTTTCCTTCACGCCACAGCTCGCCGAGCAAGCGGTAGACGTCGATCTGCTGCGCGGGGTCCAAATGATTGGCCGGCTCGTCTGCGAGCAAAGTCGGGGTTGCTTGGGCGAGCAGCGCCGCAAGCGCGACGCGCTGCCGCTCCCCGCCGGAAAGTGAGCCGAGCGCGCGAGTCGCCACCGCTGCCGCTCCCACTCGCGACAGAGCGCCGCGCGCCTCGCGCTCGCAAACGGCGAGCGGCTCGTCGAAGCGGAATCGCGCGGTCATCACGACCTCGACCGCGGGCAAGTCCTCACCGCCCGTGCTGTGTTGCGGCAGCCAAGCCACGTGGGCGGCGCGCTCGCGAGGGGAAAGCGAGTCGACGCTCGCCTCGCCGAGCCGGACCGCACCGCGACTAGGACGGACCAGACCGAGGGCGGCTCGCAGGATCGTCGTCTTGCCGGCGCCGTTCGGCCCCACCAGCGCGACGAGCTCGCCCGGCGCGACGGTGAGGCTCACGTCGTCCAGTAGCGCGCGACCTCGACGGAGCACGCTCACCTGCTCGAGCCGCAGCATCACTCGACGAAGCCGCCGTTCGGCCTCGGCCCGGACATTTTCAGCATCATGGCCGCGACCGCGCTTACCAAGTTCAAGATGCTCGGCCCCACTGACTGGGTGGCGGAGGTCAGCACGCCGACGCGTGACTCCTTGACGGCGCGCAGGGGCGTGAGTTGGTTGAAGGCGCTCAGCATCTTCTGCCGGCTCTCCCGTGAGGCTCCGGGCGCGGGGATCATCATCACCTGATCCGGGTCCAGACGGATGAGCTCTTCCACGCTCAAGCGCGGCAGGCCCGCGACGTCCTCTGCGACGGCGTTCTCGGCGCCTGCGGCCGCCAGCGCCGCGCCGTGCAGCGAGTTGCGGCGAATGAACCACAGCTCCGCCGGGCGATCGGGATCGTACGACAACAGCAAGAGAACGCGCGGCGCACCTGCGGGCGCGGGCTTCGACAAACCGAGCTGTAGCTTCTGCGCCAGCGTTTCCCCCGCGGGCGCTTGCTCCAAGAGCTCGCCGAGGCGGCGGATGCTCGTCGTCACCTCGGCGAGGGTGAGCCACGGTAGCACCTCGGTTTGGCCCACGGCCGAAAGCTCCTTGCTCTTCGCGCCCGCGCTGCCGTCGCTGAGCACGAGGCTCGGCCGTAGGCCCGCGATCTGCTCCAGCTGCGGCGTGAGTGAGCTACCGAGCCGAGGCAGCGTGAGCTCCGGCGGCAACTTGCAGTAGTCGCTCACGCCGACGAGCTGCCCCCCTGCGCCGAGCGCGAGCACGGTCTCCGTGATGGCGGGCGTGAGTGAGACGACCCGGCGCCTGCCCGCCGCCCCCGGCTGATGCGCGGCGAGGCGACTGATTCCAATGGCGGCCCCGGCCGAGAACAGCAAAGCTCCGAGCGAGCCGATGAGCGCGCGGCGATTCATTTACTCACCTTGCGGTTGCGCTCGTAGATGATGCGCAGCCCCTCGAGGGTGAGGTTCGGATCCAGCTCTTCGATGCGTTTGGCGTGCTGGCCGATGAGCCCGGCGAGGCCGCCCGTCGCGATCACTTTGCACGGAAAGTCCAGCTCGGCTTGCAGCCGATCCACCAAGCCGTCGACCATTGCGGCGTAGCCGTGAATGGCGCCGGACTGAATGGCGTGCGTCGTATTGCGGCCAAGCACGTGAGGGGGGGCGGTGAGCTCGACCGGGCGCAGCTTGGCCGCGCTCTGAATCAAACCTTCCAGGCTCACCTTGACGCCCGGCACGATCACGCCGCCCAGGTACTCACCCTTGGGAGATACGCAGTTGAAGGTCGTGGCGGTGCCGAAATCCACCACGATCAGGCCGGATTGGTAGCGGGTGAACGCCGCCACCGCGTCCACGATGCGATCCGCGCCCACGTCTTGCGGGTTATCGTACAAAACGGAGATGCCCGTCTTGATGCCAGGGCCGACGATCAGCGGCTGGGTACCGACGGCCTGGCGGATGGCCGACACCATGACGTCCGTGAGCTGCGGTACGACGCTGGCAATGATGGCCGCGCTGACGCTCTTGCCGGACAGTTTGCGGAGCGAGAGCAGCTGCTGCAATAGCACGGCGTATTCGTCCTCCGTGCGCGAGCGCACGGTGGCGACGCGGAAGGTCTGCACGAGCGTTTCGCCTTCGTACAGCCCGAGCACCACGTTGGTGTTACCAATGTCCACGACCAGCAGCATCGGCGGACTATATCCTCACTTCGCGCTCCGCACTTCGAGGACGCGCACGCGGAGGATGCGATCGCCGGCCGCGAGGCGGTCCCAGCCACCTTCGGCTTCGCCGATCTGCGAGTATTCGCCGGCCAAGTGCGGCGCGGCGCGCAGCGTGACGAAGAACTGGCTCACGCCCGTGTCCCGGCCCGCGAGCGCGACGCCGACGCGTCCGGCCTCGAAGGCGTCTGGGCTCGTTTGGCAGCGGAGCGGCGGCAGCTTCGGTCCGCCGAAGCCGTCACCGTCCGGGTCGCCGAACTGGGCGACGAAGCCAGGAACGACGCGGTGCACGGCCATGCCGTCGAAGAAGCCTTCACGCGAAAGCTCCACGAGGCGTGTCGCCGCGAACGGTTGCTTGTCACCCCACAGTGTTATTGAAAGCGGGCCCACGTCCGTCTCCAACTCCAGCCGCTGCCGGCCGAGCGGCACGGCGGTCCAGGTCTCGGCCCCGGGCACGTTCTCGCAGCGGCGCCCGGGCTCGCCTAGCTGGGCATAGGCGCGCTCCGCGTGCTTGCGCAGCGTGGGATTGGGGGACCGGCAGGCGCGTTCCAGCGCCGGCTTCGCCCCTAGGAGAGACAGCGAAGCGGCCGCGTCCAGCAGCGACGCCGACACCTCGACGTCGCTCGCGGTGACGTCGAGCTCCATGAGCCGCTTGCTGAGCGCTTGCACGACCCCGGGCGCCACGACCTCGCTCGGAAGCTGGGCACGCGCCGGGTAGCGCGCGATGACCTTGGCGGCGGTGGCGCGCACGCCTGGCGCTTCCGCGAGCAACGCGCTCTCGAGCAGCTCCGGAATGCGCGGGGCTTCGTCGTGCGCCACGAGCAGCTCCAGCGCCGCTTCGCGAACGACGCGATCTTCGGCGCGGGCCAGCTCCACGAAGCGGGCCCCCCGTGCCTCCGTGAGCGGTCCTCGCGCCAGTACCTTGAGGGTCGCGAGCGAGCCTTCGCGACGCTCGGCGGGCGGAGACGGATCGCAGGCGAGGAGAGTCGGGCTGAGGCTCGAGCGGCCCGCGAGGAGGGCCGCCGCGCGGCAACGCAGCATGATTTTCCGCCGCAACACCGGCGCGGTCTCGCCTTCGAGCGGAAGCTCCGAAAGCTCGCTCAAGCTCGCAGCGTCGGCGCCCTTCGCGGACTCTAGCCCTTCGAGCAAGGTGAGCAAGACGCCGTGTGCGCTCGTCAGCCACGACTTGCCGTCAATCAACGCGCGCGTCTGCGCCGGTAAGGCGCCGGCAAGCTCCGCCTGCCCCGCGCTGCCGAGCGCCGCGAGTGATCGCGCCGCGTCCGCACGCTCGGCGTCGGTCGCGGTCTTCGAATCCAGCAAGCGTCGTAGCGGCGTCGCGGCGCCGGCACCGGCCTTGGCGAGCGCGCGCACGGCGTGCGCGCGTCCGGGAGACGGCTCCAGGAGCGCCGCCGACCCCACCTCCAAGAGCCGATCGCGGGCGGCCGCACCGAGCGCGGGAAGGCTTTCGAGAGGGTGAAGGGCGGCGCCGCTCGGCTCCTTGCTCGCGGCGTCGAGCAGCGCGGCGATGGTGGCGTCGTCCAAACGCTTGCGGCTGCGAGCGACCTGGGCGATGCCCAGAGTCGCGCTCGCGGCGAGCGGCGCGCGGAGCCGCAGCCAGCTACGAAGTGTGCGCTCGGCTTCGTCCGACGCGCAGCGGCCGAGCGCGAACGCGATGCCGGACCACGCCTTGCCGTTCGTGTCCGATGCGGGCTCCGTGGCCAGGCTCGCGGCTCTGAGCGCCAACCGTCGCACCGCTTCCGGCTCGTGGTCGCGGCAAAGCTGGCCGACGCCGAAGGCCGCCCACTGCATGACCTCCGCGTCTTCGTCGGCGAGCGCTTGGGCCAGCGGCTCGAAGGATTTCGGATCCGCGATGCGGGCGAGGGTCCGAATCGCCTCGCGTCGCTGCTCTACTCGGGGCGAGAGCCGCTCCTCTTCACTGACCCCGCTCGGATCGCGGCGCAGCTCGGCTTGGAGCAGATTGCCAAGCGCCGGAGGGCGCGCAGGCGCTTGCGTTCGCCCTGCATCCGCAGGCGCCGCCGACTTCTCGCAGCTGCACAGCGCGAGCAGCAACGAAACGAGGGCTTGCTTCATGGTCGGAGCCACAGCGGTGCGAGCGCCAACTCCAAGGCCAGCGCGCCGCGCTCGCGGAGCCGGCACGAAAGCGCTGCCCGCAGCGGCTTGCGCGGCGACGTGGACGGCACCGGGGACACCGAAAGACCCACGCGCCGGAACAAACCGAGCGCGCGCGCCATGTGCCAGTCGCACGTGACGATACCCAGGCGCAAAGCTCCGCGGCCGCGGAGCAGGCGCGCGGTGCCGAGCGCGTTGCCGCGTGTCGTGAGCGAGTCGGTTTCTTGCAGCACGCGGTCCGCCGGCACGCCGCGCTCGATGAGCCCCCGCGCGAACACCTCGCACTCCTGGTGTCCCTGCCAGGCTTTGCCGCCACTCGCGATCACCAGGTCGGCGCCAAGCTCCGCGTAAGCGAGCGCGGCGCGCTCCACCCGCCGCAGCGCGGATTGCGACAGCTTGCCGCCGTCTACGCGGCACCCGAGCACGACCAGCGCATCGAAGGGCACGGCGCGTAACATACCCGAAGCCCGCGGCGTCGTGCTTGCGCCCCGCGCGCGGCTCGGGCATCAAAACCATCGTGGATGCTCGAGACCAAGGCTCGCACGGGTCCGTGCGCCGGGCCGGCTGGCTCGCGGCCTTGGGTGTCGCGACGCTGGGCGCCTTCGCGCTGCGTGGCACGCCCGTGGAGGAGCCTCCGGTCCGTTCGCTCGTCGAGGCTGCGCCGTCTGCGCTGCCGGCCTTGCCGGACTCGCGCTCGCTTTCGGTCCCGAGCGGCGCCGCGCCCGGTCTCCGCTGCGACCAGGCGCAGAAGGTGAGCGCGTTCCTGGAGGCGGAGCTAGCGGCTCCGCCCATCGCGCCGACACCGGCGGAGCTCGCGGAAGCTTGGGCAAGCTTGCTGGACCCGCACGGCTTGTGGTCCGCCGCGCCAGACAGCTCGGTGCGTCCGGAGCTACTCGCGGCCGCGCCGAGCCTGCTCAGCAGCTTGGCGGAGCGGAGCGGCGCCTGTGAAGGAGCTGAGCGCGTCGCTCAGGTTTGGCAGCCCGTCCAAGAGCGGCTGCTCGCTATTTACGACGCGGCGCTGGGGCAGGCGCAGCGCCGCGGGGCCGTCGACGAAGCGGAGCTGTTCCGGCTCGCCGCCGAGCCCATCTTCGAGGACGACCCGGTGACACGCCCCGCGACCGAGCTTTCGCGGGAGCTGGGCGAGCGCCTCGGCGCCTTCGTCGCGCGCTTTCCGGAGGAAGCGGCGCTGGTCGAGCAGGCGCGCGTCCGATTCTTCCCGAACCAGCTCGAGCAGCTCCGGGACATCGCGATTTTGGCGGCCCTCCGCGCCTACGTACCGCTCGTAGATCCGCACGGGGACTTCGCGCCCGCCGACGAAGAGTGGGCTCTTTACGCCGGGGACGACACGTTGGACGGCGGCTCGCCGCTGTGGGGAGACGTGGCACGCACGCCGCTGGGTGCGCGTATCACGAGCGATCCTGCTCCACCTCTGCAGGTGGACGACCTCGTGCTCGCCATCGACGGTCTCACGCTCGCGGGGGCGAGTATCGACCAAATCGAGCAGGCGGCGCGCAGCGCTCCGTCCCACGCCACCCAAACGCTGCGGGTGCTGCGCCAGGGCGAGCCGCGATTGCTGACCCTACGGGTCGCAGACGAACAGGTCGCGGATGGGGAGCCGCTCGCGGTGGAGCGCATTCGCTACGGCAACGGCGACCGAGTGGTGCTTCGCGTCATCATCCCCGACGTCACGGACGGCTTGGGAGAAGAGCTCGCCGACACGCTTTCACGAGAGATCCCCGGTACCAGTGCGCTCCTCCTGGACCTGCGCGGCAACGGAGGCGGCTCGCTGGACGCCGCCGTGAAAGCGCTCGGTTCGTTCCTCCCCGGCGCGAAGCTATTCCCGCTCATTCATCGCGGCGCTGTCACCGAGGTGCTCGAGGCGGACCGATCGCCACGACCCTACCAAGGTCCCGTCGCGGCCCTCGTCGACGGCGACACCGCCAGCGCGGCAGAGATGCTCGCGGGCGCTCTACAGGCCTACGGCCGCGGCTGGCTCATTGGCGCGCGAACCTTCGGCAAAGGCTGCGTGCAAGAGTACTTCGACGACGTGGTGGACGGCGGCGTGCTGCGCATGACCACGCTTCAATTCGTGATGCCCAACGGGCAGCCTCTCCAACAGATCGGCCTTACGCCGGACCTCCCGCTTGCGCTGCCGCCAGCGCTCGAGCGAGAGTCGGAGATCGCACGCCAGCCCATCACGTTCGGCGGCCCGGACGTGCGCACCCCCGGCACCTCACCCGGTCCGGCGTGGCCGCGCGAGAGCGGCGCCGCTTCAGGCTGCGAGGATCCGGTCGTGTGCCGCGCCATCTCCCGGCTCGCGGGCGCAAAAACCGGGGCCGTAGGGCGGGGGCCTAAACCGGCGGAATCCGCGACCCGAGGCGCTCGGCCCCGCGCGGGGACGCGATAATCGGCCGTACAATGTCGGAAGCCTGCCGCGCGTCTTGGTTTTTGGTATAGGGCGGGGTCTCGGCCGAAGTAAGGCGAAATGGTTACGGGCAGATCAGAAAAGGCCAGAGCAAGGCCGCGCAAGAGCGGACGCGAACCCGAGGACCTCTCGTCGTCAGGCGAGCCCGCCGACGGCAGCGATCACGAGATCGAAGAATTTCGCTACCAAGTCGAGGACATGGAGGACGAGCCGTCCGAGCCCCAAGCCTCGGACCGCCCGGACGACGGACGCCCGCGCCCGGTCGTGCACCGCATCGAGCTCGACGACGAGCGCATCGATCAAGACGCCGCCAAAGTCGTGCGTCGCCTCACCCGCGCCGGCTACGAAGCGTACCTGGTCGGCGGCTGCGTGCGCGACCTCTTGCTCGGTCGTCGACCCAAAGACTTCGACGTCTGCACCAGCGCGCGTCCGGACGACGTGCGCCGCCTCTTTCGCAACTCGCGCGTCATCGGTCGTCGCTTCCGCCTCGTGCACGTGCTGTTCGGCGGCGGCAAGGTCATCGAGACCGCGACCTTCCGCCGTGCGCCGGACGAAGACGATCGCAGCAGCGGTGAAGACCTGCTCATCCGCAACGACAACGTCTTCGGCGAGGCGCACCAAGACGCGCGCCGCCGGGACTTCACCATCAACGCTCTCTTTTACGATCTAGAGCGCAACGAGGTGCTGGACTGGGTCGGCGGTATGCCGGACATCGAGCGCCGCGCCGTCCACACGATCGGCAAACCGCTGGTGCGGTTTTTGGAAGATCCGGTGCGCATCCTGCGCGCCATCAAGTTCAGCGCCAAACTGGACCTGGGCATCAACCCGGAAACGTACGACGCCATCGTCGAAGCGCGGAAAGCTCTCGCCCGCGCCGCCAAGCCGCGTCTCTTCGAAGAAATCCTCCGCCTCATGCGCGAGGGCGCCGCGCACCGCGCCTTCTTCCTCTGCTGGGAAACGGGCGTTTTGGACGTCCTCTTGCCGGAGCTCTCCACCTACCTCGCCGATCGCGAAGAGGACGACGACCGCGTCTGGCAGCTCCTCCAGGAAATCGATCGCCGCACCATCGAAGCCGGTCCGCTCGACGACGTCGTGCTCTGGACCGTGCTCCTTTCCGAGCCGCTGCGCGAGGCCTGCGACGGCGCTCGCGATCGCGTCGAAACCGCTCAGGAATTCCTCGAAGGCGTCGTGGATCGCCTCAACGTCCCGCGCCGCATCGCCGAGAGCATCCGTCGCATCGTCGCGCTCATGCCGCGGCTCGAGTCGGGCCGCGGCGGTCGCTTCAGCCGCACGCCGCTCTATCCCGTCGCGATGGAAGTGCTGGACATCTACCGCGGCGCCCTGGGCGACGCCGCCGAAGGCGCCTTCGACGCGCCCGACGGCCCGAACGACGCCGCCGCGCTCGCCCCTAGCGGCGAACGCAAGCGCCGCCGCCGCCGCCGCAAACGCTGATCACCGCTCCGGGTAGGTAGGAGGGCGCCACCTCGTAGCAGGGCGCGTCCTCACGCCGCCGCGCGCCTCCAGCTCAACGCCCCGCGTCGCCCCGCGTCCTATCACCGCGCACGCGCGTTCTCGTCACGCGAGGCGCACGCCGCACGTCTCGCGCCACGCGCCACACCCTCGCCCCGCGCCACACCCTCGCCCCGCGCCACACCCTCCGCCACGCGCCACACCCTCCGCCACGCGCCACACCCTCCGCCACG
>JAQSWN010000179.1 GCA_029266615.1 Polyangiaceae bacterium | reverse complement strand
TGGCGGACCGGGCCCATTTCCTCCACCGCCAAGTAATCTTGCAAGGTGTAGCGGTAGTGAGGGAAGGCTACGACCATCTCCACACGTGTAGCATGACGGACTGCCTCTCACTACCGAGCGGCGTCAGCGTGAACGACGCAATTAGCTCGCGCGCAGTGGAGTGGATGGCGCTGTGGGCGTTCGGGGACCTGCTCGTCCTCGTCGCGATTGCCGGTTGTGGTTTCGATGTCAGCGTCGCGCGGGCGGCGTCACATTCGGGATTTTGGCGAGTGTTTTGCGAAGTTGGTGCTTTTTAGTGGTTCCCGGCCGGGGGTCTGGGTATTTCCTGCGCCGCATATGGAGAAGAATCTTTCTGACATCGGCCTGGTGGGTCTGGCCGTCATGGGGCAAAACCTGGCCCTCAACATCGCGGATCACGGCTTCAAAATCTCCGTGTACAACCGCACCACTGCGACCACGGACAAGTTCGTGGCGGAGAACCCGAACACGCCCGGCGGGCTCGTCGGTAGCTCGTCCTTGGAAGGGTTCGTTCAGTCGCTGTCCAAGCCGCGCAAGATCATCATCTTGGTGAAGGCGGGCGGACCGACGGACGCCGTGATCGATAGCCTGCTGCCGCTGCTCGACAAGGACGACATCGTCATCGACGGCGGCAATGCGCTGTGGACGGACACGATTCGCCGCGAGAAGGCGCTCAAGGAGCAGGGCTTCCGTTTCATCGGCTCCGGCGTGTCCGGCGGGGAAGAGGGAGCGCGCTTCGGTCCGTCGCTGATGCCGGGCGGTGACCCCGCGGCGTACAAGGTGCTGGAGCCGATCTGGAACGCCATCGCGGCCAAGGTGGACTCGAAGACGGGCAAGCCGCTCACCGGCGCGGAGCCGGGCAAGCCCATCAGCGGCGGCGTGCCGTGCTCCACGTACATCGGCGAAAACGGCGCCGGGCACTACGTGAAGATGGTGCACAACGGCATCGAGTACGGCGACATGCAGATGATCTGCGAGGCATACGACCTCTTGCGCGGCCTCTCCGGCATGAAGCCGGCGGAGCTGAGCGACGTGTTCAAGAAGTGGAACAAGGGCATCCTGGACAGCTTCTTGATCGAGATTACCGCCGACATTCTCGCGCAGAAGGACCCGGTCACGAAGAAGCCGTTCGTGGACGTAGTGCTGGACGCCGCTGGTCAGAAGGGCACCGGCAAGTGGACGAGCAGCAACGCGCTAGACATGGGCACGCCCGCGCCGACGGTGGCGGAAGCCGTGTTCGCGCGCTGCTTGTCGGCCGTGAAGGAGGAGCGAGTCGCCGCTTCCAAGATCCTCAAGGGGCCGGGCAAGAAGTACAAGGGTAGCAAGAAGGACCTCATCGACGCGGTGATGGACGCGCTCTACTGCTCCAAGATCTGCTCGTACGCGCAAGGCTTCCAGCTGATGCGCGCCGCGCAGCAGGAGTACAAGTGGAAGCTAGATTTCGGCGAGATCGCGCAGATTTGGCGCGGCGGCTGCATCATCCGCGCAAGCTTCCTCCAGAAGATCACCGAGGCGTACGCGCGGGATCCGAACCTGGCGAATTTGCTGCTGGACCCGTACTTCAACAAGACGGTGAAGAAGGCACAGAAGAACTGGCGCAAAGCGGTTTCGCTCGGCATCGAGCACGGCGTGTCCCTGCCGACGTTCTCGAGCGCGCTCGCTTACTACGACGGGTACCGCACCGCGCGGCTTCCGGCGAACCTCCTGCAAGCGCAGCGTGACTTCTTCGGCGCGCACACCTACGAGCGCGTGGACCAGCCGCGCGGCAAGTTCTTCCACCTGGACTGGCCAGAGAAGACGCGCCCGCAGCTCGCAATCTAAATAGTCAAACAGGCTGGGTCGCCGCACGTCGCGGTGACCCCCGCGGGTGCCTTTTTCTTCGACGAAGAGGCACCCGCATGCATTTTGTACCCCCGACGCGAGCGTTCCCCACAGTGGCGGCAGCCGCCGCCCTCCTACTCATCAGCTGCGGCAGCGCGGGCTCGAACGCTTCGCCTCCCGCAGCCAACGCGCCCGACGCGACGCCCGCTGCGCCCGCGGCGGCGCCGAGCGCCACGCCTGTCACCGCCCCCGACCGAGTCGTGCTGTTCGCTGCGAACTGGAGGCTCACCAGTGAAGAGGAGTGGGCGCGTGTGCTCACCGCGTTCGTAGCCACCGCCAAGCAGCGCTACCCTCGGCTGCGTGACGTGGAGCTGTACACGGTCCTACGCGGGCCGAACAATCGAACTTGCGGAGATCCGAAGAGCGTCGTGGCCCCCATAATCGACGCCGCGATCACGCGCGTCGCCGCGACCGAGCCGACCTTGGTGCACGCCGGGCCGCGCCTCGAAGCGCAGGATTGTACGGAGTTCGAAAAGGGCGGGCCGCACTTTAGCCAAGAAGGGCGAAAGGTCGTCGCCCAGCGGCTGGCGGCCGCGCTGCGTTGAGCTGCGTCGCTCTGCTGCCTTCGTATGCCCCGGCGCGCGCCGCGCGGGGGCACCTGAAGCCTCGAGAAGCAACCGCAGGGGGACCGCGGCGCGGCGGCCCCACCCAACTACCAGCGCTGGTGCACGCTTGGCTTGACGTCGCGCTCGTACATCTCCCGCAACGCGCGCACCAAGTCTTCCGGCAGCGGCCCCCTGGAGCCGGCCAGGACGTTCTGCTCGACCTGGTCGACTCGTCGTGCGCCCGGAATCGAGCACGTGACGGCCGGAAAAGAGGCGATGAAGCGCAGCGCAAGCTCGGGCAAGGTCATGCCCGGCGGGAGCAGGTTGCGGAGTGTTTCCACGACCGCGAGGCTCTTTTCGTAGTCGAATCCAGAGAACGTTTCGCCCTTGTCGAACGCGGCGCCCTCGCGGTTGAAGTTGCGATGATCGTCCGCGTGAAACTGCGTCGTGCGCGAGAGCTTTCCGGTCAGCATGCCGGAGGAGAGGGGCAGGCGGGCCAAGACGCCGACCTGCCGCTCGACGGCGCGCGGGAACAAGAGCTCCGCGGGCCGCTGACGCAGCACGTTGAACACGAGCTGCAGCGACTGCACCTGTGGGTATTCCAGCGCCTTGAGCCCCTCTTCGGCGCGCTCGATGCTGACGCCGTAGAACCGCACCTTGCCCGCCTTGACCAGGTCGTCGCACACGCCGAACACCTCCGGCATGTAGAACACGTCCGTCGGCGGGCAGTGCAGCTGCAGCAAGTCCAGTGCGCTCGCTTCCAGGTTACGGAGGCAGCGCTCCACGTAGGCGGTCAGGTTCTCACGCGTGTAGCTCTGCGCCGTGTGGGGATTGGAGCGGCGGCCCACTTTCGTCGCGACCCAGAAAGGCTCCCGCCGTTCCTTACGAAGACGCGCCAGCAATCGCTCGCTGTGGCCGTCTCCGTAAACGTCGGCGGTGTCGAAGAAATTGACGCCCAAATCCAAAGCTTTGTGCAGCGTTTGCAGGGACTCTTCGTCGTTCACGTCGCCCCACGTGCCGCCGATCGCCCATGCGCCAAAGCTGATGGTGGAAACCTCGTAGCCCGTACGGCCAAGCGCCTTGTACTGCATGGCCGCTTCATATCAGGCGTCGCCGCTGCATGCTATGAGCCCGTGCCCTGTCCGCACCCGTCGTCACCGAAACACCTGTCGTGCCCGTGACGAACCTGCCGCGCGCGGCGCTGTTCATGGTTGGCGCAGCACTGCTGTTCGCGCTGATGAGCGTGATGGTAAAGCTGCTTTCGCATTCGTTGCCGAACGCGATGGTCGTGTTTTTACGCAGCGCGCTCAGCCTCCTGATTCTGCTGCCGGCCATCTTGCGCCGCGGCACTGGCGAGCTGCGCACGCGGCACCTCAAGGAGCACATCGCGCGCGGCACGGCCGGCATGGTCGGCATGTACTGCTTTTTCTTCGCCATCAGCAAGCTGGGCTTGGCCGAAGCGCTGCTCCTCAACTACTCGCTCCCCTTGTTTCTGCCGCTCGTCGAGCGCGCCTGGCTGGGCCAGCCCACCCCCCGCGGGATCTGGAAGCCGCTCGGCATTGGCCTGCTCGGCCTCGTCTTCATCCTCCAGCCCGGCGTCGGCCTTTTCCGCCCCGCGGCGCTCGTCGGAGTGCTGGGCGCGCTGTTCGCTGCCGTCGCGCAGGTGGGCGTGCGCCGCCTCACGCTGCACGAGTCCGTCACCAAAATCGTCTTCTACTTTTCGGTGTCCTCCACCGTCATCGCGCTCGGGCCGGCGATACTCTCGTGGGTCACACCGAGTGTGGACGCGGTGCCGGTGGTGCTCGGCATGGTGGCGGCCGGAACAGTCGCCCAATTGATGATGACGCGCGCCTACCAGCTCGCCCCCGCCGCGCAAGTGGGCCCCTTCATCTACGGCTCGGTGGCGTTCGCCGCGTGCTTCGACTGGCTCATTTTCTCGCACCGCCCCGACGCGGTGGGAGCGGTGGGAACGGGGCTCGTCATTGTTGCGGGGGTGTTGGCATTGAGGGGCGGGAGCCGCTCAAAACCGGTCCCGCTCTGACGCTGGGCTGATGAGCTGGAAAACGTGCGTCCCTCGGAAATTGACTCGCAACTCGGGCGCGTGACGACCGAGTAGCGCCTATGCCGAAAGTCGTCAGAGCCGTGAGGGGAGCTTGCCGCCCCCAAGCGAGCAGGGTACCTGCGGACTCGTTTCGAGGGGCCTATCTCATGTCGAAACTGCAAAGAGTGTTTCGCAGAGCTGTAGGCGCGAGCCTGCTAGCCGGCTTAGTGTCCGCTTCGAGTGCCGCATGTAGCGATCGCTTCGCGGCCTGTAAGGAGCTGCGTAATTGCGCGCCGCCCGTCGGTGAAGGCGGCGCTGCGGGGGAGGCAACGAGCGGCGGAGCCGATGTCGGAGGTGCGCCGGAGTCGAGCGCAGGCGGTCCCGAGTCCAGCGCGGGGAGGTCGGATACGGAGGTGGGAGGCGCTGCAGGGACTGCCTCTATCGACGGTGCCGCCGGAGCCGTACAAGGCGAGCTGGCTCCGCCCGCGGGAGCCTTCGCTTGGTACAAAGCGACGCAGGACGACGTTGTCGTCGGTAAAGCGACGCTCGCCGACGGCAACGACTTCATCAAGAGCGCTTGGGTGAAGACAGATCTCACCGCGAAGGCGATGCAACCTGACGCAGAAGGGGGGAACACTGCAACGGCGCTGTACAGTGCCGATAGTGCTTTAGTTGGCAGGTCGATGAAGCACGCCGTGCTCGCCACGCAAGGAGCCAGAAAGACACTCAGAATTCGAGCCCGGATGGGAGAGTACCGCTACTTGTGGATCGCCGGAGCGCGATTCGACTTACGCGAAGGAGTCGCGAACGGGGGCGTTGGCGTAGCTACTAACATCACTCCATTGAAGGATCTCTGGTATCTCTGCGAAGCAACCGTGGTCGCTGAGGCCGAGTTCTCGGTTGCCGTTTCAGCCTCGAATACCGGTCCAGCTGCGGGGGGGCCGAACTCAACCGACCACTCGTCTGGGTTCAAGGGGCTGAGGTAGATCAGACCTATGTCACACGCTGGAAAGATCGCATCGGCGAACGTCACTTCGACGATCCGCTGGGTGGGTGGCGATGGATTGGGTCTTCGCCTGAAATGGGCGGGCTGTCGGTTCTGGAGGCCTTTCCCTCGTTCGCGCCGAAGCTCGTGGCTGGTCTCCCAGCAGACTGGTCGTTCTTGCACGACGGCTCTGGAGGCACGCTCATCGTCTTTCAGCATCGACTTCCACAAAACTTGTTCGAGAATTCGTTCCAGACAGCCGTTGAGGGAACGCAAGAGGGCGCACACATTGGCGCATCCGTGCAAGATCCCGAACGGTGGCGCTATGATGTGAGCGACGCGGGGGGAAACTACGTCTTCGGTATCGAGGGGGGAAGTACGGAGGGCGCCAAATGGATCGCTGGCAGCTTCGGCTTGAGTTCAACGCCGAATGCCCAGCTTTTCGAAGACGGTATCCTAGTGGGTTCGGCAAATGGCGCGGGCGCGCCCGCAACGACAGCCGGCAATCTTCCCCTGACGCTCGGCGGCGGCCGCGGCCCTCATCAAATGGTCCATGAGGTGCTGGTTTATGACCGCGTCCTTGACTCAACGGATGTCGAGCAGCTCAAAGCGTACTTCGCCGCGCAACTTTAAGATCGCAGGCGCCAAATACGAAACGGCCCACCGACGGCGATTGCCGTGGTGGGCCGTTCGTTCAGCGCTGACGAAAGCGGTCAGTCCGTGATGGCGGAGCGGACGCCGCCTACCGGTTCTACCTCGACCGCCTCTGCGCAGAAGCCGCGCACGGTTCCGAGCAGCGCCGGGATCGCATCGTAGGCGGGGTAGGTGCACTCCGCGTCGTCGCTGCAACCGACGTTGACGCAGGTCTTGTCCGGGCCGCACACCATCTCGAAGCCGCCTTCGAGCGAACCGTAGCTGCAGTCGATGTCGTTCTCGCAGCCGGGCTTGCAGATGCCGTCGTCCTGGCACTTGTAGCGGATGTCGCCGTAGGCAACGGCGCACTGAGCGTCGCTCGTGCAGCTATCCGCCGCTACGCAGAGGCTCGTGTCACCGTCGCAAACGAAGCCAGCCGCGCAGTCCAGATCTTCTGCACACTTGCGATAGCAGCCACCAGACTCGGTGTAGCAGACGCACTCGTCATCGACGCACGTATCAGTTGGGTCATCGGAGACGAGAACCGGTTTCGCCACCGTGCTAACGCATTCCGAGTCCTTCTTGCAGCCGACGACGGGGGCACCGCCGCAAACGCCGCTCTTGACGTCGCAGGCCGTGGGCAACGCGCGGCCCGTACGGGAGTACGCCGGGCAGCCCTCCGCGACGTTACCGCTCGCGGTGCACTCGCCGGTGTACTGGCAGAGGCCGGAGTCACACGCCCACGTATCGTCGCCGCACTGGTCGCTGCAGTAAGCGCTGTACGCGAGGCTGGCAAGGTCGGCGCACGACTTGGCGCCCACGGCCGCTTGCTCGATGAGTGGCAGCTGGCAGCAGTCTGCCGCCTCCGCGCACTCGAAGCAGGATTTGCCTGTCGGCTCGATGCCGCTGTTCACAGGGGTGCAGACGCCAATGCTGTTGGAACCAGCGGCGAGCGGTAGGGGCAGGTTATTGCCGCCGTCTTGCGGCAAGCAGGCTAGGCCCTTGGCGCAGTCGCTGCTCAAACCGCACGTTTCGCCGCGACTTCCGAGCGTTACGCCGCCGTTAGAACCTCCGGTGCCGCCTGCGTCGGTGGTACAGCGGCCGTTGAAGCAGCCGAGGCCCTCTTCGCAGTCCGCACGCTTCGTGCAGTTTTCACCCTCGCCGCTCGGCTCTGGGGGCTTCGGCAAAACCACCGTGCCGCCCGAGCCGTCGCCGCCTTCGTTGCTCGAGCCGCCGCTGCTTTGCGACTGGTAGCAGGTGCCTTGGATGCACTTGAGGCCGTCGGAGCAGTCCGAGGTTTTGTCGCACGACTCGCCGAGCGCGCTCCGGGCGAGCGCGTCGTCGCTGTCGCAACCTGAGAGGAGCCCGCCGCTAGCGAGCGCCACGATACTAAAGAAAGACCAGATGACCGTATTTCGCATTGTTAGTTCCTCCGACTTGTTTCGCCGGACCTCGAGATTGGGCTCGAAGTCAAATTCCTTTGTTGGCTTCTGCCCGCTTACTTTTGCTGCAGCAGCTTGAACTCGATACGCCGATTCTGCTGACGACCCGCGTCCGTCGCGTTGTCCGCGACGGGCTCGGTTTCGCCCGCGCCGCGCGTCTCGATGCGCGTGGCGTCGATGCCCTTGGCGGTGAAGTACGTCTTCACCGCGTCAGCGCGGGCCTGCGACAGCTCCAGGTTCTTCGCCGGCTCGCCGACGTTGTCGGTGTGGCCGCTCACGGAGATGCGGAGATCCGGGTACTGCTGCAGGACCTTCACGGCCTCGTCCAGAAGTTGATTCGACTGAGCGCGGATGGTGGCCTTGCCGAAGTCGAACTGAATGCCCTTGATGACGCCAGAGAACTTCGCGACTTCCTTGGGGAGCTCGTCGGGGCAACCGTCTGCGTCCTGGAACCCATTCTTGGTTTCCGGCTGGTCGGGGCACTTGTCGACCTCGTCGACGATGCCGTCGCCGTCCTTGTCGTGGATACAGCCGTCCGGTGCCACGCCCTTGATGTCGGGGCACTTGTCGTCTGGAAGGAGAACGCCGTCGCCATCTGCGTCCTTGTTCGGACAGCCGTCGGTCGGGTTGGGCTGCGCGCCGTCCTCCGCCTCCGTGGGGCAGGGGTCCGAAGGATCCGGGATGCCGTCTTTGTCCGTGTCCACCGGTGCCACCGGCGCGGGACAGCCGTTGGGCGCGACGCCCGGCTGCATCGGACAGGCGTCTTGGGGATCGTAAAAGCCGTCGTTGTCGGAATCGACCGGCGCGGCGGCGCGTTGTGCAGGCGTGCGACCGAGCGTGAAGGAGGCGCCGAGCAGCAGCTCGAAGTTTTGTACCAGGTTGCCGTCATCCACCGAGGGGTTGAGTCGGTTTTCCTGCATCAAGTTGTCGCGGAAGTCGAAGCGCGCGCTGATGTATTGCGTGACGGCGAACTTGGCACCGACGCCGAAGTGCAGCGCGGGGTCACTGTCTTTGCCCAGCCCGCTCCGGTCGCTTCGTAGGTTCATTCCGCCGGCGCCGACGAGGACGAACGGCACGAGGCGGTACTCGGGGTATTGAGCCACCGCGCTCAGGCGGTAGGTCCAAATCGTGGCGGCGTCCCCGCTCACGTCCGTTTTGCTGGGAATGACGCCGACCTCACCTTCCGCGCCCAAGAACGAGAGCGGGTAGAAACCGGCGCGGAGGCCGAGGTCCAGCGCGGTGTTCAGTTTCTGGTGACCGATGGCCGGAGACTCGTCGACGATGGCGAGGTTTTGGAGGTTGTGCTGCGCGGAGAAGAGCGCCAAGCCGCCGTAGATGCCGAGCTCGAGCGCCATGGGCGTCGGCCGGTACTGCCGCCAGAAGTCGTCCGCGCCGCCGGACGAAGAGCCCTGGGCGTTGACGCCCGAGCCCGACGCTTGCAGCGAGAAACCAGCCTCGGCGGCGCTTGCACGTGAGGGAGCGACCAGGCTGGCCGACACACCAATTAGTAACCCTAGGAGGTGATAAGTAGAACGCATTGGTAGAACACAGACCCCTGAGCAAATTCCCGAAGCCGAGCAGCAAACCCCATGTCGCCGATTTTCGCAACATCTAGGCAACCGAGCCGTTACCGAACGGCGGATCCGTGGAGGCGCTCCCGACAGCGGACGAGTGGCCGTTTAGACGAACGGCAACTCCTCGTATTCATGACTGAACCGGCCGTCGCCTAAGACAGCGTGGAGCGGGGCTCGGGGTGACTCGAGAAATCAAGAGGCCGCTGCCTCGAGGACGGGCCGAAATCCGCGGCGAATCGCCTCGCTGCGCAGGTGGTTTCATCCAGCTCGCCACAGTTGAGCCGGAATTCGAAGGGGTTGCGTCGGAGAGATACGTGGCACGAAGGCTGCACTGCCTCGCTTCGCTTGGAAGAATCCACCGCTCTCGAGTGGCTGCCTGCGACTCAGACGCAAGGCTACGACCATCAATCGTTCGGGGACGCGCAGAGCGTGCGCGTCGCTGCGCTCCATCGCCGACGCGACCTGAAGATGGCGCGCAGCGCGCATGCTTACGTCCGCGGGAGCACGAAGTCCTTCTATGAGTGGCTAGGGAGCGGCGCCGGCAAGCACATTCCCGAAGGCCCGACGATTTGGATCTGCGGCGACGCGCACGTCGGCAACTTAGGGCCAATCGCGAGGTGCAACAGCCAAGTCGCGGTGGAGCTGCGCGACTTGGATCAAACCGTGCCGGGCAATCCCGCCCACGATTTGGTCCGCCTGGCGTTGTCTTTGGCCATGGCCGCACGCAGCTCGGACTTGCCCGGAGTGGTCACGGCGCGCCTCGTGGAGGAGCTGATCGCCGGCTACCTGGATGCGTTCGTGGACCCCGCCGACAAGACGGACATGCAAGAGAGCGCGGCGGTGCGGTTCATCGTACGCGAAGCGCTGCGCCGCAAATGGCGGCACCTCCACCGCGAGCGCATCGGTAAGAAGCCGCGCTTCCCGGTGGGGCGAAGGTTCCTCCCGCTCGAGCCAGCGGAGCGCGCGGAAGTGGAGGGGTTTCTTTCGCGAGAACGAGTGCGCCAGTTGGTGACGTCACTCGACAGTCGCGACGACTCGGCGGAAATACGGCTGCGGGACGCAGCCTTCTGGGTGAAAGGGTGTAGCTCGCTCGGGCTGTGGCGGTGCGCGGCGCTGGTGGAGGTGCTGGGCCGTGGGCGTCGTCGGGCGGGCTATTGCTTGCTGGACTTGAAGGAAGCCGTCGCGCCGTTGGCGCCGACCGTTTCCGAAGAGTTGATCCCCAAGCACCAAGGGGAGCGTGCCGTGCGCGGCGCGCTCGCACTTTCGCCGTCGCTGGGCAAGCGCATGGTCTACGGTACGGTGGCGGGGCACGAGGTGTTCGTGCGGGAGCTCATGCCCCAAGATCTAAAGCTAGAGCTTTCCATGTTCGACGACGTGGAGGCGCGGGCCACGGCTCGCGCGCTGGCGCGCATCGTCGGGATTGGACACGCCCGACAGATGAACGAGAGCGAAAGCCTGTCGTGGCGCAAGATGCTCCAGAGCTCGTCGACGCGCTCGTTGGACGCGCCTAGTTGGCTGTGGTCGAGCGTGGTCGAGCTCGTGGGTGTGCACGAGCGCGCCTACTTGGAGCATTGCCGGCGCTTTGCGCTGGGCGCGGAGAAAGCGCGTGAGCAAGAAGTCGCAGAAAATGAGTAGGGCCTGGCGGCAAATAGCGGCTGCGGCCGCATGGGGCTCGGCCATGTTCTCGCGGGTGGCGTTGGCTCAGGAGCCCCCGAAAGCCCCCGCGGAGGAGCCCGCGGAAGCGGCCGCCGAGCAGAAGCCGGCGGAGAAGAAGGAGCCAGTGCGCTCGGACCAAGCGCGCGGCTACGAAGTCGAGCCCGGTACGGAGCCGGAAGACGTCGCGCTCGCGGTGCCGCGTCTGATTTTGGCCGTGCCGCGTTACGCGCTCAAGCTCGTTTTTTGGCCGGTGAAGGAAGGCATCGAGTTTGCGGACCGCCACGCCATCGTCGAGCGCGTGGAAGATTTTTTGTACAACGACGCGCGCACGGCCGCCATCGTGCCCACGTTCGGCTACGACAGCTACTTCGGGCCGAGCTTTGGGGCCAAGGCGTTCCATGAAGACTTGGCGGGCCATAAAGAGCACGCGAGCGCGGAGGCGAGATTCGGCGGCCAGTTCAATCTGGCTTCGCAGTTGCGCTTCAGCGCTGATAACTTCGGCGGCACGCCGCTCTGGCTGGAGAGCGTGGCCCGGTACGAGAGCGCGCCCGGGCTCCTATTTCAGGGCATTGGCCACGGAGACGGCGCCCAGGCCGGCGGTGGCCTCAACCCACGGGACGCGCAAATCGCGACGCGCTACTCCCAAGACCGTTACCTCGGCTTGCTGCGCTCTGGCATCACGTTCGGGAGGCCGGGTGAGATGCTGCAGCTCGGCGCTACCGGCATCTACAACGTCAGAGATTTCGGGGCAAAGGACCGCGGGCGCGACCCTTCTATCGAGCAAGTCTACGACACGAGCCAAATCGTCGGGTTCAACGAGCGCGTCGCGACCTTCGAGACGGATCTGAACCTGATCGTAGACATGCGCGACGTCGCGGGCGCGACCGCAAGTGGCGGCAGGTTGGAGGTGTTCGGTGGATACGTGCCGCGCATCGGCAAGTATTCGTTTTGGCACCACGGGGCCGAGCTCACCGGTTTCATCGACTTGTACAAGCGGACGCGCGTGCTCGTGTTGCGCGGCTTCGTGGAAGGGGTGGTCGGCTCGGACCAAGACATTCCGTTCGCGGAGTTGCCGCGCCTGGGCGGCCCCAACCGGCTGCGCGGCTACCGGCTGGATCGCTTTCGCGACGAGAAGGTCATGGTCGGGACCGTGGAGTACCGATACCCCATTCACCAGTACGTAGCTGGGTCACTGTACTGGGACGTGGGGCGCGCGGAGCGAAGCTACACGGACTTCTTCGACGCCAAGTGGAAGAGCGGCTTCGGCGGAGGCTTCATCGTGCGTTCTCGCGACAGCCAGATATTCACGTTCGATATCGCATACGGCGACGGCATCCGCTTCTACCTGACGACGGACCCGCTGCGTGCATTCACCAAGAATGATACCGAGCTATGAGAGCCTGGCCTTCTCTCCTGCTGCTGACGTCGCTGCTCTTCGGCTGCGCGAGCTCGCCACGTTTTCGCGACGCGCCGCCGATTTGGCGCGTGGACGACGACCAGAACATTCCCGAGCCGAAGGAGCGCGAGTACGACGCCAAGGAGTACTTCGCGAACATCTTCGTCATCAAGCGGGTCGACCGCACTTTGCAGATCAAAGACCGCGAGCCTGCCCACAACGTGAACGCGCTCGAGGAAGTACCGGACTCAACTTGGTTTCAGAATCGCCTCGGCATCCGCCAAGTCTCGCCTGCGGAAGCGGCCCAAGGCGCGGACACGGGCGGTCCGCCCAAGCCGCCGCTGAGCGTCATCGGCGGTAAGCTGGGCGGCGGCAATCCCGGCTTCATCATCAGGGACAAGACGGGCCGAAAGTTCTTGGTCAAGTTCGACACGGCGCAAAACCCCGAGCTGCAAACCTCGGCGGGCGTTATCGTCAATCGCGTGTTCTGGACCGCGGGCTACAACGTGCCGTCCGACCACGTGTTTTGGTTTCGCCGCGACGAGCTGGGAATCGACTCGGGCGCGAAGTACTCGAACCCCCAGCACGAAAAAGTGCGGTTCGAGCAAGCCAACATCGACAGCGTGCTCACCACGGCTCCGGCGCCGAAGGACGGGCGCTACCGCGCTTTTGCGAGCCAGCTGCTCGAGGGCAAGCCCAAGGGCGGGTTCTCGCCCGACGGCCAGCGCAAAGAGGACGACAACGACCGCGTGCGCCACGAGCACCGCCGGGAGTTGCGTGGTTTACGGGTGCTCGCGGCGTGGGTGAACCACAGCGACATGAAGGAGGACAACACCCTCGACATGTACGTGGAGCAGAACGGCCGGCGTTACCTCAAGCACTACTTCTTGGACTTCGGCGAAGCCCTGGACGGGCACGGCGCCGAAAAGAACCGGCGGGAGGACGGCTGGGAGAACTTCATCGACTGGGAAATGCAGGCGAAGGCGATGTTCGCATTCGGCTTGTGGAAGCGCCCTTGGGAAGACGTGAAGGTGACGCCTTGGCCGTCGATCGGCTCCTTCACCGCCGAGCCGTTCGACCCCCTCGCGTGGCGAGAAGCGTACCCGTACTGGCCCTTCGTGGAAGCGGACGAGGCCGACAACTACTGGGGCGCCAAGTTGGTGATGCGCTTCGACCGACCGATGATCGAGGCCATCGTCGCCGAGGGCAAGCTGACCGAGCCGGACGCCGCGCGCTACCTCGTGGAGACGCTCCTCAAACGTCGGGACGCGCTGGGTCGCGCCTACTTCGAGCTCGTGTCGCCCCTGGACGACTTCGCGCTCACCCGCGAGCAGCTGTGCATGACGGATCTGAGCGTGCGCTACGGCTTCGTCCCCCGCGGCGTCGTCGAGTGGCTGAACGGCTCCAAGGTCGTCTTCACGCGACCGGTGAACGCCGACGGGCGCGTATGCGTGAAAGCGCCGCGAAACGACGCCTACACGGTGTTTCGCATGCGCGTAAGGCGCGGTGCTGACGCGCACCTTCCGCTTGAAGTGCACTTCAAAGGCGGTGATAAACCGCGCATTCTGGGCTTGATTCGCGTCGCTCGCTGATTCGCTAGCGACCGGAGCTGGGGGCCGCCGAGCGCCGGCTCTGCACGTCTTCCGTGGGAAACGCCTCGCCGCTGGGGCTCGAAAGCGTGGTGCGTTCGAACCGCACGTTCTCGCAATCTTCGCAGCGCAGGCCCTGCTCAGCGACGATGTTCACGTTCTCGAACGTGATGTCCCGAATCGGTAACTCGGGCAGTCCGACGATGTCGATCGCTTGCTTGGCGCCGCGCGCGGTCACGTTCTTCACGTGAACGTTTTGGATGCGGGGCGGCGTTTGGGTCTTCGGTACCAACGTGGAGCTCCCGTAAAAGGTCGTGAGCTCCACCACCATGAGGCGAATGCCCTGGTGGCGTACGTTCTCGTAAAAGACGTTCTCGATCGTGCCGCCGCGTCCGCGCATGCTCTTGATGCGAAGTCCGCGATCGGTGCCGATGAACTCCGAGTCGGTGACCCACACGTTGCGTACCCCGCCGGACATTTCACTGCCGATGACGACGCCCCCGTGACCGGCCTCTCCGTGCAGACGCCGCACGACGATGTTTTCACTGGGCCGGTTGACGCGCCAGCCGTCCTCATTGAGCCCGGACTTGATGACGACGCAGTCATCGCCGGTGCTGAAGAACGAGTCTTCGATCAGCACGTTCTTGCTGCTGTCGGGGTTACAACCGTCGTTGTTCGGCCCCACCGTCTCCACCCGCACCCGCCGCACGATGACGTTCTCCGAGTAGACCGGGTGAATCGTCCAGAAGGGTCCATTGGTGAGCGTGATGCCTTCGATCAGAACGTTTTTGCAGCCGAGAGTCTCGATGAAGCTCGGCCGCAAACCGCCCTCACTCGCGAGCACGCGCTGCTCGGGGGCAACGCCGCTCGTCGCCATGTCGTAGAGCTGCTTCGCGGCGGTATGCTGCGTCTTCTTCCACGGCCACCACGCCGCGCCGCGGCCGTCGAGCTTGCCGCCGCCAGTGACGGCTACGTCTTCGCAGTCTCGCGCGTAGATGAGCGGGGAGTAGCCGTACAGTTCCTGGCCTTCCCAGCGCGTGAGCACGGGCGGTAGGTAGTCGCCGAAGTCCTGACTGAACGAGAGCACCGCGCCCGAAGCGACGTGCAAGTTGATGCGGCTCTTCAGATGAATCGCGCCCGTGAGCCACGTGCCGGGCGGAACCAGCACGGTGCCGCCGCCGGCTGCGCTCGCTTTCGCGATCGCTTGCCGGAAGGCGCTCGTCGCCTTCACGGTGCCGCCCTCTTGCGCGCCGAAGTCTCGAATGTCGAAAACCGCTGCCGGGATGCTCGGGCGCGTCGGCTGGGGCATGTCGAACGGCGCACGGATCGGGCCAATCGGCTCCGTCGGTAGGTAGCCTTGGGCCGCGGGCAACGGAGCGCTCGTCGGTGACGACGCGACGTTCGAAGGGGGGCCCGCGCAAGCTACGAGCAGCGAGAGCGAACAGAGCGCGACGCGAAACGAAAACATGGGTCCAACTCCAAGGTGGCTCGAGGGACCCGCCCACGCAGTAGGCCGGTTTTAGCCGGGCTTTGTCAAGACTTGCACGCCTCTTCCGGCGGTTTTGCATTGGCGGGCGCGGCCCACCGCGTGGTACCTACGGCCCGTGGTGACGCTCGTCTGCCGGAACGTGGGTTAACGATGCACCTGGCCGCGCCGTTACGGCGTCATTGGGTCGCGATCGCGACGGCAGGGCTCTTTCTCGCCGCCGCACTCTTGCGGTTTTACCGGGTGGACGAGTCGGTACACGTCGACTCCTTCCATTGGTTCCGTCGCTCCCACCGGTTCTGGGACGCGCTGGCCGCCGGGGACCTGGCCGGCACCCGCCTCGCGCCGCACCCGGGCGTCATCATGATGTGGGTGGCGGGCGGGGTGATGAAGCTCAACGGCTCGTTCGCGCGTGAGCTGATCGACGAGCAGTCCCTCTTCGCGCTCAAGTTTTTGGGTGCGCTCGTCGGAGCGCTCGCGGCTTCGCTCACGTTCCCGTTGCTCCTGGCCATCACGGGCCAGCGTGCCTGGCGGCCGGCGTTTTTGGTCGCGGTGCTCCTGACGACCGAGCCCCAACTGCTCGAGCAGTCCCGTCTGGCCCACCTGGACATGGCCGCGCTCGGCTTTGCGTGGCTAGGCCTCCTGGTTTCTCTGGTCGCCTACGAGCGGAGCTCGTACCGCTGGGCGCTCGGCGCGGGCGCGCTGTTCGGGCTCGGGGTGCTCACGAAGCTCGCCATTGCCCCCATCCCCGCTGGGCTCATGATGATTTTGCTCGGCGCGTCCTTGAGTAGCCGGCTCCGCGATCGGCGGGGCTTGTGGGTCGCATTATGGGCGACCCTGGCGACAATCGTCGTGGTGTTCCTGCTCTGGCCGGCGATGTGGCAGGCGCCGATAGAGACGCTGAAGTACGTGGCGACGACGAGCGAACAGGTCGCGGAAGCCGGCCACCCCTCCACGTTCGGGGGGCGGCGGACGAAGGATCCGGGTGTCGCGTTCTACGTTCAGGTGCTTCTGAGCGCGACGCCGTACGAGCTTGGCTTGGCCGCGGTCCTGGGCTTGGGAACAATTTGGCTTCTGAAAGATTTGCGCAAGCATTACGGCTGGCTCGCGCTCGCGTTCATTCCGTACGTCGTCGTCATCTGCCTCGTAAAAAAGAAGCTGACGCGGTACGTGCTGCCGGTCTCGGTGCCGCTGGTGGTGCTGGCCAGCGCCGGATTGGAGTGGTTGCTACGTCGCGTGCCTCTCCAGAGCCCGCGGCTCGAAGCTGTCTCGGTTGCCCTGCTCGTCCTTTTCACGGGGGGACGTACCGCCCAAGCCATGAGCTCTCTGCCCAGCGCCGTGCACTGCGCGGAGTGGCCCGGCATCACCTGTGGGCGGCCGCCGGATCGCTACTTCCTCCGCGACCTCGCGAAGGCGATGGCGGGCGACTGGCGAGAACGAAAGGGTGAGGGCACGCCTCGCGTCTTTGGTGGCGTCCCGAAGCTGACGGAGCCTTGGCTCCACACGAAGACGGCCAAGTCACCGGGCGCTGCCGACTACATCGTTTTGTGGGACGCAGATTACACGGACCCGCAAGGCACCAAGCTCAGCAAGAAGATGAAGCGCAAGCTGCGCAAGGTGAAGTTGGGCAAGGAGCTCGCGACGGTGCGCCACGATGGGGCGTTCGTGGTGCGGGTGTTCGCGGCGCCGAGGTAGCTCCCTCAGCGCGTGAGAAACGCCCACACCGCTTCCGGCGCCGGCGCGCGGAAGCCGAGGTAGTGCGCGCCGCCTGCGACCGACCACAGCTCCACCGCTCCCGTTTTGCAGTTGCCATAGGAGTCCACGCGGGTCTCCGCGCCGGGCAGCTGCGTCTCCAAGTTGAGCGCCGCCCCGGGGCGCGGGTTCGCATCGCACCCGAGCGCCGCCGCCCAGTCCTCGGCGGTGCGCTGCGCCGAGAGATGCTCCGGATAGGCGGGGTTACGGAAGAGATGACCGCCGGGGTAGGTGACGATGGGATCCTGCTCACCGTGGATTTGCAGCACACGGAGGGAGGTGGGCGCCCGGCATGCGGCGCGGCTCATCGGCCCTGTCCCGGCGATAGCGATGATGCCACGTACCAAGTCCGGCCGCTCGCAGGCCAAGCGGTGCGCCATGAAGGCGCCATTGGAGTGGCCGCCGACGAAGACGCGCGACCGATCCACCCCATTGGAGGCGCCGAGCTGGGTGATGAGGGCGCTGAGCGCCGCGACGTGATCGACCGGTAGCTGATCGAAGTTGCAGCATTCCGGGCCCGCCGCCCAGAAGCGCCGGCCGCGCTTATCCACCGGGCCGTTGGGCGCCACCCAGGCGATGCCGTGCGCCTCTGCAAAGCTGGGCCAGTCGCTCCCGCTCGCGAGCTCTTGCCCGGAGGAGCCGAGCCCGTGGAGCAGCACGAGCAGCGGGGCTTTTTGCCCTGATTTCTGGGTGGGCAGGTGCATCGCCGCGTCCAGCGTCGGTAAGGAGACGGACGCGGCCGGGATCGCCTGCGCGCTCGCCGCCGGCTTCGGCTCCGGGGGATTGCGCTGGCAGCCCGAGGCAAAAATCAACGAGCAGAGGAGAGCGCCGGAACGACGGAGCATACTCGCTTCACATAGCTGAATTCGCATCCTCTACAAGTGTAGGCTGAGAGACGTGAGCGACGAGGAAGCCGAGGTTCTCACGGTCGCCGGGCGCGAGGTGCGCGTCACCCACCCGGGCAAGCCGTACTTTTGGAAGCAGCTCAAGCTCTCCAAGCTGGACATCGTTCGGTATTACCTGAGCGTGGCGGAAGGGGCGCTCGCCGGCATTCGGGATCGGCCCATCGTGCTCAAGCGCTTCGTGAACGGGGCGGAAGCGGCGCCGTTCTTTCAAAAACGCGCGCCTAATCCGCATCCGGAGTTCGTTCGCACGGTCACGCTTTCGTTCCCTTCCGGGCGCACCGCGGAAGAGGTAGTCGTGGACGACGCCGCGGGACTCGCGTGGGTCGTGAATCTGGGCTGCGTGGAGCTTCACCCGCACCCCGTGCGCAGCGCAGATTTGGAGCACCCAAACGAGCTCCGCGTGGATTTGGATCCGGGGCCCGGCGTGGGCTGGGAGGACGTGCGAGTCGTGGCGCTCGAAGTGAAGGCTCTGCTGGAAGAGCATGGCCTGCGCGGCTTCGCGAAAACGAGCGGCTCGCGTGGCATTCACGTCAACGTGCGCATTCTGCCGCATTGGGGATTCTCCGAAGTGAGGCGGGCCGCCCTCGCGCTGTCGCGCGAGATCGAGCGGCGCCTGCCGAAGCTCGCGACTTCCAAGTGGTGGAAGGAGGAGCGTCACGGCGTGTTCCTCGACTACAACCAGAACGCCAAAGACCGGACGACTTGCTCGGCGTACTCGGTGCGGCCTCTTCCCGACGCACGCGTCTCCGCGCCCCTCGAGTGGCACGAAGTGCCAGCCTGTGATCCCGCGGACTTTACCGTCTTCACCCTGCCCAAGCGCTTCGCCGAAAAAGGCGATCCGCACGCGGGGATGGATCAGCATCCCGGCTCGCTCGAAGGCTTGCTCGAGCTCGCCGCTCGGGACGAAGCGGCGGGTCTGGGGGACGCGCCGTGGCCGCCGCATTTCCAAAAAGGCGCAGGGGAGGGGAAACGAGTCGCTCCTTCGCGCGCCAAGAAGCCCGCCGCCGCGAAGCCGAAGCGCGAGAAGATGCCGCTACTCGTGATTGCCAACTCGCCGGACAAGGAAGCGGCGCTTGCTGGCCTTTCTCGCTGGAAGGGGAAGTACCCGACCGTCGCCGAGAAACTCGCGGTCGACGACGTGCTCATCGACACCATGCGCGGGCGCTCGTCGACGTGGACGCGCGTGCGCGTGAACCTGCGACACGTGCCGGAGCCGGAGCGACCGAGCCAAGAAGCTCCGGATCCCGACGACGACCCGACGCGCGAGTGGCGCGAGGCCGTCGCCAAGAAACCGCGAAAGAAGCCCTAGCGCGCGAAAATGGCGGCGATCTCTTGCGCGGGCACGACTTCGAGCTGCTCGTAGGTGCAGTCACGCGCGGGCTTGTCGGTGCGGAAGCGACGAAACTGCGCGGTGTGACGGAAGCGTTCGCCTTGCATGTGGTCGTACGCGACTTCGACGACGAGCTCCACGCGCAGGGGCTCCCAAGACAAGTCCTTGCCTTGGCTCCAGCGACTTTGTCCTCCGGGCACGCGCTGCTCGGTTCCGTCCGCAGTGACGCCCGCCTCGGCCCACTGCTTCCACGGGTGCTCCGCGAGCGCGTCTTTGCGATAGGGTTCTAGGAACTGCACGAGCTCCTTGCGCTTGACGTCCGTGAAGCTGGCGCACACGCCGACGTGGTGCAGCTTGCCGGCGTCGTCGTACAAGCCGAGCAACAGCGAGCCTACCGCGTCGCGGTCACCCTTTTTGTGCCAGCGAAAGCCCGCCACGACGCAGTCGCAGTCGCGCTCGTGCTTCACCTTGAGCATGCTGCGCTTGTTCGGCTCGTAGGCCCCGCCGGGGGGCTTGGCCATCACACCGTCGAATCCGGCTCCTTCGAAGCGCGAAAACCAATCCGCCGCTACTGCGCGGTCGCGGGTGGCGGGCGTGATGAACAGCGGCGGCTCCGCGCCTTCCAGGAGCCGCGAAAGCCGCGCGCGGCGCTCCTCGAAGCGAGTCGTCGTGAGGTCTTGCTCGTTCTCGACCAACAGATCGAAAAAGACGATGGACGCGGGAGTCTTCTCCGCCAACATGCGCACCCGCGACGCGGCGGGGTGAAGACGCTGCTGGAGCGCGTCGAAGTCCAGCACGCCGCCGGTCTCGATCACGATCTCGCCGTCTAACACGCAGCGCTCCGGAAGCTGGTCGGTGAGGGGGGCTAGCAGCTCCGGGAAGTAACGGCCCATCGGCTTGCCATCTCGGCTTTGTAGCAACACCTCCGAGCCGTCCCGGAACACGAGCGTGCGAAAGCCGTCCCACTTGGGCTCGAAGACGTAGTCACCTTCCGCGGGCAGCGCCGCTACGCGCTTGGCGAGCATCGGCAACACGGGGGGCTGAACCGGAAGCTTCACCCCCCGGAACTTAGCGGGTGACGCGGCCGAGCGCGATGGGCGTTTCCATGACGTAGCGGGAACGCAGGCCATACCAGCCGTAGGCGCGCGGCGCGCCCGTGGTTTCATCGGCCAAAAGCAAGATGGTGCCGGTGCCGAAGCCGGTTCGCCCGGATTGATAGCGATCGTCCGCGTCGTGCTGGTACGAAGAGGCGTCCGCGATGCGCACCAGGAAGCCGCCCGGTAGGTCCGCGATGGGGCGCGGTTGCTCCAGCAAGAACGCGACATGCCCGGTGTTGGCCGACTGAACCTGGGCCGGCTTGAGCCAAGCGACGATGTCACCGGGTTGCGCGTCCGCGACGCGCGCCACCTTGCGCACGCCGCGTGGCGTTCGTTCGCCAATCGGCGCGCGCTCCAGGACCCAGTAATAATCGCGCGCAACTGGCCGCGCGGAGCGCGCGATGAGCGCCGCGTGAGCACCCGGCGCGGCACGCCGCAGTACCCACGTCACGAGCCCCGAGCAATCGAACTCGTACCGGCCGCTCTTTTCGTCCACGATCGTCGCGTGGTTGTACTTGGACTCCCGCAAATTGTCGGCGATGCGGCCAAGTCGCTCCAAGATTCGTTCGCTCGCCGGTGCTTCGCTCGCGTCTGCGCTCGCTACCGTGAGCCACACCGCGGCGAAGGCGGTCAACCACCGTCGCATGCCGGAGTGTGACACGCAGCGAAGGAAATGCTTGGGGGGACGAAGGCGTTTTCGTCCCCCGGCTCGAACGCCATCGTCGCCGCGCGCGTCAACTCACTTCCAGGCGCTCGGCGTCGAGTCGCAGTCCCACGCGGTACCGCCGGGGGCGTCCCAGCACGCGCAGAAGCGATCTTTCGTCGTATCGAGCGACTTGCAGCGATCACCCTTCGTGCACGCCGTGATGTCTTCCATCGCCGAGTCGGCCATGGCGCACGGCGAGAGCGCGGCTGCGGGCTTCACGACGATGGGTTCGCTACCTGCGTAGACACACGTGCCACAATCGAACACGCCCGAAGCCGCGGGGCAGCTGCACGTCCTCGAGCCGAGCTTGTGCATGCCGCATACGCTTCCCGGACAGCTCACCACCGCCGTGCACGCGGTGCTGCCGTCGATCTTGGCCGGACACATTCCGTTACCGGTGCCGCCGGCGCCACCACCGCCCGTCGCCGTACCGCCTGTTGCGCCTCCGGCCCCGCCACCGGCGGTTGCCGCGCCCGCGGTGCCGCCAGCAGCTCCTCCGGTTCCTCCCGCAGCTCCTCCGGTACCAGCCGTAGTGGACGCGCCCGCAGTTCCACTTCCTCCGGCGGACATGCCCGCGGTCGGCGTCGAGCTGGTGCCTGCGGTCGGAGTCGTGCCGGTGCCCGCGGTCGGAGTCGTGCCGGTACCAGCGGTTCCGGTCGGCGGCGGGTCATCGCTGCTGCAGCCGGAGCCAACGAGCCGAGCGTGACAAAAGACGTAAGCAGTGCGAATGCCGCGAAAGACGTACGATTCATGAGCGTCTCCTAGTGACCCGCTAGGTGAGCGCGCACTTCAGGCGCGCGAGGCGTAATCGCGCCCGGCCCCGAATCGATCACAAAAAGCGACGGGCGCGACCCTCTTTCGAAGACCGCGCCCGCGCGCTTCGGCGGTAATTCCGCCTACTTGGCTACTCGCTCAGCCCGCGCTGGCCGAGCCGCTCGCCGAAGCGGACGCCTTGACCGACACGTTGATGGAGACGGACGCCCGGGCCGAAGCCTCCAGCGATGCCGCGAAGCAGCTGCCGACCTTGAGCGCGGCATCGCCGCCGCTCGTGACCGCCGCCTGGGCGCCCTCGACCGCGACCTTCACGCTGTCGACCGCGCCCTCGAGCTTGCTCTTCATGCCGACCGAAACCTTGAGCAGGCCCGGCAGGTTCTTGGTGAGGGCCGCCTTGAGCTTCATCGCCGCCTCGGCGTCCGCCGCTCCGTTGACCTTCACGAACACGGTGGCCGGCTTGCACTCGGCCTTGCCGTTCACCTCGGCGTCGCAGTTCGCCTTGCACTCGGCGCTGACTTCCGGCGGCTTGACGGTGCCGCTGCACTTCGGCGCCTTCATCTCCACGCTGCACTTGCCCGAGCAGGTGCCCTTGCACTCGCCCTTGGCCTGCATCTCGCAGCTCGCCGAGCACGAGCCCTTGCAGGTGCCGTTGCACTGCGCGTCGGCTTTGCCTTTGCACTTGCCGTCGCAGGTGCCAGCGCACTTGCCCTTGCTGTCCTTACCGTCGCACTTGCCTTCGCAGTTTCCGTCACACTTGCCGGAGATTTCCGCGCTGCACTCGCCCTTGCACTCGCCGCTGCAGCTGCCTTCGCAGTTTGCAGAAGCGTCCACCGTGCACTTGCCTTCACACTTCGCGTCGCACTGGCCGCTGATCTCGCCGCCTTCGCAGGTGGCTTTGACCTCGCCCGGCTTCACCTTCGCGTCGCACTTGGCGGCGCAGTCCACGCTCGCCTCCATGGAGGCCTCACACTTCGGCGGCTTCACGTCCACGACGACCTGGCCCTTGGCCTTGGCCTTGAACTCACCGACGAGCTTGCTGGCAACGTTGCAAGCGGCCTCCGCCTTCTTGCCCGGGCCGTCTTCCTTCGGCTTCAGGTCGTCGTCCTTCGCGCCGAGGTCCTTCGCCAGGTTGGAGCAGGCCGTGACGACCTCGCCCTCGACCTCGGCCGAAATTGCCTGGAGGTTCGCGCTCGCGGCCAGGGCCGCCTTGACCTTGCCTTCGAGCTCTCCCTCGAGGCCGAAGTTCGCACCCATGATGGCCGATGCGTCGGCGATGTTCGCGGGGCAGCTGCCCGGAACATTCGGCAGGTTAGACGCGCCGGGAACTCCGCCTGGCATCTTCCCGCAGTTGTTCAACAGCGGGACGCTCGCGACGATCATCACGGCCATGAGCTTGGACGAAACGCTTCGGCCTCGTTTGGCTAACATTCTATTATTCTCCCTTAGGAAGCCGGGCTGTTTGCCCGAACCCAGGCGCGGAAGCTAATTCCCTTCCCAGAAGATGGGAAGCTACCTCGCAAAATGCGGCAAAATGCGGCAATCGCGCGGTGAATCAGCCGGCCTGTCGGGATTTGAGCAGCTCTTGGAGGTCCCAAACCGGCCCCGCGATGAACGACAGCCCGTCGTCGCTGAAGGCAGGGGCGCGCTTCTCGAAGGCGGCATGACCGAGGATGTTCAGCGCCCAACCGGTCGCGAACGCACCGAGCGAGCCTGCCCACAGCGCTCCCGTGACTGGACTCAACGGCTTGGACGCGAATAGCCCCGCGGCGCCGCCGACGATCAACGGAATGCCAATGAGGTGCAGGGTGCGATTCGTGCCGTTCTGGTGGGTGTCTCGATAAAATGAGAGCGAACGCTGCCAGCGCTCCGCCCCGTCCCCTGCGAACTCGGGGTGCCTCGCGCGCCAGTCTTTCTCCAGCAGTCGGACGCCGCTACCGAACAGGGTGAGCGCGCTCTTCTTGAAGCCGGCGCACAGCGCGCCCATCCCCGCCACCGTGAGCGCGACCCCGAGCGTCGCCGTGGAAGACCGCTTAGGCATGAAAGTTACATTACTACGCGCGGCGTCGTGATCGGTTGGCCTTTTTTATCATCTCTTGCACGACCAACTCAGTCGCTTCCGAACACTTACTAACCATGGTCAGCTCGCTTCGAACTTTTGCTCATTCCGCCTCGCTCGTGGCGCTAAGCGGTTGCATTGGTGTGCTCGCCGCTTGCAGCTCGGAGGATTCGCCTGGGCCCGGCACGGCCGGCAGCACCACCGTAGGGGGTACCGGCGGCTCGGTGGCGGGCACCTCTTCCGGTGGAGGCAGCGGCTCCGCGGCAAGCGCAGGTAGCGGAATGTCCGACAGCGGCGCCTCGGGCAACGCGGGCAGCAGCATGGGCGGAGCGGCCGCAGGAGCGGGCGGAGGCGGCGGCAACGCGGGCGGGGCGTCGGGCGGTTCTGCGGGCGCGAGTGGGGCGGGCGGCATGGTTCCCGACGTCAGCGCGGAGGGTGACGGAGACTCCGAGATTGGCCCCGATTACAACGGCACGAAGGATCCGGACCTCAGCGATCAGAAGAAGCCCCGAGGTAAGAAGTTTACGTTCTCCATGAAGATCGCCGACAGCAAGATCTTCGACGGTAAAGACTCGACGCTCAACAAACCCGTCAACGAGACACGCAGCATCACCGTCTATGTGCCCGCTCTGTACGAGGACGGCACGGACGCTCCCGTCCTGGTCATACAAGACGGTCCGGGACCGATCGACAAGATCTCCTACGCGCTCGACAACCTCACCATCTCCACCGATCCGTTGAAGAAGCTGCCGCCTTTCGTCGCGGTCGCGGTGCAGAACGGCGGATCGGACGCCCAAGGCTCCGAGCGCGGCCTCGAATACGACACCATGTCGGACCGCTACTCGCGCTTCATCGACACCGAGGTGCTGCCCGCTGTCGTCGCGGACGCCGCGGTCAAGGCCGCGTACCCGGGCCTGAAGTTCACGAAAGACCCGCAAGGTCGCGGCGCCTTCGGCTGCAGCTCCGGCGGTGCGGCCGCGCTCAGCATGGGCTGGTTCGCCACCCATCTTTGGAGCCGTATCATCACGTACTCCGGCACGTTCGTGGACCAACAGAACCACGCCCAGCCCGAAGCCATGATGATGAACCTGCGCTACGGCGCTTGGGGGTACCACTCCGACGCGGAGCTCATCAAGAACGCAGACAACAAGCCGCTCCGCATCTTCCTCAACGTGAACGAGAACGACAACGGCGCGATGAACGACGAAGCCTCCCACCACAACTGGGTCATGGCCAACGAGCGAACGGCGGAAGACCTCGCCGCCAAGAAGTACCACTACAAGTACGTCTTCGGAAAAGGCGCCGGCCACTGCGATGGCAAAGTTCAAGACGCAACCATTGCCAAAGCGCTCTCATGGGCTTGGCGCGGCTACGCGTACAAGGGCTGAACGCTGGTGGGGGGGGGGCCGCTGACTGCGCGATTGTCGTATGAGTAACTAGTCGCGCGACTTGGACGAGCTAGGCGGAGAAGCGCGTCTCTGTGATGGCGCTCTCCACCACGTTGCCGCCGGGTAGCGTGACGTAAAGCGTGCCGCTATTTCGCACCAGCTCGAGCGCGAGCGTCTTTTCCAGCTTTTTCTCGAGCGCGTCCAGAAAGCTGGCATCCAGCAACCACACCTCGATGTTCTCGACGTCGTGGATTTTGCGCGACGCCGCTTCGCGCTGAAGGAGCGAGAGCTCGGTGGCGCTGAACAGTGCGACCCGGCGCGTGGACTTCGACGCCCGGTGCAGCCTATCTGCCGAAGGCGCGCCGACGTCGATCCATGCGAGCCGCACGCCGGTCGGATCGTGAATGGAGACGGGCGGCTCCTCGCTGTCCGAGAGGCCGCCCTTACTGAAGGCGATGCCCTCTTCATAGCAAAGGCAGTACGCCAGCGTGCGTTGCCAGAAGTAGCGGGCGCTCTCGGACGGGTGCCGCGCGACGCGCAGCTCCAGCGATTCGTAAACGCTGCGATCCACGTCCGAGAGTGTGATGTTCAGCCGATGAACGGTGGCGGTGAGGGCCATTTACGACTGGCTTAGGGGATCTCTACGGCGAAGTTGCCCCAGCGTGGGGGCGGAGTGCAGCCGTCCGTGCAGGTCGGCGGTGTGATGCTGGAGGTGGCGCACGCAGGCGTGCCCGCCACCGCCGGGTCGTCCACGCACACGCGCAGCGGGCGCGAGATACCGATGTTGCCCGCGTTGTCGGCCGCCCGCGCGGCGAAGCAAACCCAGCCGTCCTTGTCCAACTTGCCCGTAAATTCCCACTCCACGCCAGTGCACTCGAGGCCAGGGGTGACGCTCGCGCCGTAAATCACCGGCGTCTTGTTGTAGTCGTCCTCGATCACTTGCCACATGTCCGATGCTTCGGATGAGCACAGCTTCTTCGGCGCCGTGCCGACGTCGGGCTCGACGGGGCAGCCGAGGGCGGCGGCGGGTGGATCCACTTCCGCGCCATTGCTGCTGTACCAGGGCGTGTGCGAACGCTCGATCGGATTGAGGATGATCGAGTTGGTGCTGTCTGCTTGCGCTACGTCGTCGCAGATACCGTCGTCGCCGAACTTGTCAATCAAGAGCGGCTTGGCGCTGTCTCCCTCGAGGAAGAGACGCACGCTACCTGGGTTGAGGTTCGAATAGTGGAGGGTACTGAACTCGGGAGCGGAGTTCGTCGTGTCCCAGACCACCGCGCGGAACTTGCTCGCGATGTTGGCGCTGCCCAAGTCGTTCTCGGCGTCGGGACCCACCGGATCGAAAGAGACGCTGCAGCGACCGCTGCCGACCGACTTCGAGCGGATGTTCGCGGGGTCAAGGTCGACGTCGGGGGGGTAATTGTCCAGGTAGAGCAACTCGGACACCGCGGTGGCGGCGTTACCGACCTGGTCGCTCACCCCGATATTGACGGTGATTTGCACCTTCGCGTTCTCGACCAGCCGGCTGTCGAACTCGTAAGTGTAGGTGCCGTTGACGAAGCTCCAAGCGTCGTTCTCAGGCTTGTATGTGTGCTTCACGTCGTTCAGGGTGACCTGCACCGTGTTTGGATCGACCCCGGAGATGGGATCGATGGCCGTGAATTTGAGCTGGACGTTGCCGCCAACGACCGCCTTGTCCAGCGGGCCAAGGATAGTGACTGCGGGGCCTGCGCCGTCGATCGATGCTTCCTGAGCCAGCGTCGCCGTCACGGGCTTGGGCATGCGACCGTTGCTGGCTTTCACGGTCAAGGGCACGGGGCCGTTCGGGGCGGGGGTGAACCTGGCGTCGTCGAGGTTGACCTGAAGCCGGTAGTGACCAGGCTCGTCTTCCGCGTCGGCGAGGTCAATGTCGACGCCGGCGATGTCCAGCGAGACGGTCTTCACGTCGGCGTCGTCGTCGTCGCCCGTGAGTGGCGCGCTGCTGACCGTAAACTCGATGTCGAGCGGCTTGCTCAACGCGTGCGCGCTCATGCCCACCGGCTGGATGAACTCGATGACCGGGCCGTGATCCAGCAACGTGGAGATTTGGGTGCTCGCCGCGTGCCTCTCGGTATCCTCCGCGGCGCAACGAAAACTGATCGGCCCGCTCGCCAGCCCCACCAGCGAAAGCTCGGCTTCGAACTCGTCTTCTGTCTCGCTGACTGCTCCCGCCTTCTCGTCTACGACTGCTCCCGCGGCGTCCAAAATCGCCAGCTTTACGGAAGAGGCGTTGACGGCGCTAGCGCCTGCTTCGTCCGACTGAGTGACTTGGCAGGCGACCGTGACCTTGTCACCCGTGAGCACGTTGCTCCCGTTGGGGTCTGTCGTCGCTTGCGGTGACGTGATGATGAGCTTCGGCGCGAGGGGATCGCCGAGGTCCGGCCCGGTGCCGCCTTCGGCGCCTTCTCCAGCTTCGGCTCCGCCACCCTTACCGCCCGTGTTGCTGCTTCCGCCCCGGACGCGCGGGTCGTCCACGTAATTAGGAGGGTTGTCGTCCCCTCCACATCCGGCCAACACCGCCACCGCCAACGCACCCGCCGCCCAGTGTGAACTTTGCATTAAGAGTGCCCTCAACCTAGCAGGATTCGGTACCGCGGCCGTCCTCGATCGCCCGGGGGGCGGCCGTAGTAGCCACAAAAGGCTTTGAAAACACGCCTCCGGCGCATTGCGACGGGGCGTGTCACAATCCGCCCCGCCATGAGCAGCTCTCGCATCGTCGACCCCCGATCTCGCATCGTCGACCCCCGATCTCGCATCGTCGATCCGCGCATCGAAGCGGACGCCTTCGCAGGGGAGTCGCGCTCGGACGCGCGTCGTGCGGAGCGGGTGAAGGAAGACGCGCTGGAGCGGCTGGCGACGGACCTGATCGGTCTGTCGGCGAAAAAGCTCGGACAGCTTGAGCTGCACGAGGAGCTCGTGGATGCCGTGACCGACGCCAAGAAGATACCGACGGGGTCGGCGCTCAACCGGCAGGTGCGTCGCATTCGCATCCTGATGCGCGACCTGGATTGGATGAACCTGCGAACGAAGCTCGACACGTTGATGGAGACAGGCGTGGTGCCGGGGCTGGGCTCGGCGCCCGCGGATCCGGTGTCGGACAGCAGCTTGGCGTGGACGCTGCGACTGGTAGGAGAGGGGAACACCGGCGTGGAGGCGTTCGTCACCGAATTTCCGCGCGCCGATCGCACTCATTTGCGGCAGCTGGTACGCGCGGTACAGAAGGCGGAGGGAGACCGACGTTTACGCGCAGAGCGGACTCTTACCGCGGCGCTGCGAGGGTTTCTGAGATGAGTAATGATACCGACACGACCAAGCCCGCGTGCGGCGCGCGCGCGACGTTGCTGGTGACCATCTCCCCGGCCGGAACCGCCACGAACGTGGCCCGGCAAAGGCTGAGCTTGCGTTGTGCCATGCCACTGGGGCACAAAGGGCCCCATCTCGACCCCGACCACGCCGAGCAATGGGAGGCGCCGGCGGGAGCGACGCCTACCTTACTGCGGCACGAGGAAGACTGATGAGCGCGACCGAGGACGAAACGCGGAGCTTGGACGCCGGTTGGGACGACGCGCCGAGCGAGCCGGAAGCCTCGGAGCCTGGCGAAGCCGAGATCGACGAGGCGTGGGACAGCCTGCCGCCGCCGGTCAGCGCCGCGCGGTCGTCGTCGGCGCCATCAATCCCCCCGCGAACGGAAGAGGTGGACGGCGGTTGGGACGACGTGCCGGACCCCGCGCCAGGAGCTGGCGGCAGGCGCCGCCCGCATCGTCAACGGCGAGAGCGGACCGCTTCCGTCGAGGTAGCGGCGGGCCCACTCGTCCTGCCGCGCCCCGCCGAGCCAACGAAGAAGCACCAGCGCGACCACGCTCGCAAACAGCGCGCACACGCGGCCCAGGTGCGTGAGCAACGCAAGTCGGAGCAGAAGGCCAAGCGCATTGCGGAAGCCCGTGAACAAGCGGCCGCGCGGCTTCGTCATACGGAGGCGGAGGCCCAAACGCGCCGGGAGCGTGAGGAAGCCCGTCAACGGGCGCGCGCGGAAAAGCGCGCGGAAAAGCCCCCAGTGAAGGTAGCTCGCAGCGCCACTCACGTAGGTCTGGACGTTGAAAAAGCGAAGGTTACGGTATCTCGACCGGACCTAACCAGCGTCGCGAAGCCGAAGCCCAAGCTGCGGCCTGGCGTGATCATCACCCTACTCCTGCTGCTCGCGGTCGTGCTGCTCCTAGTCTTGAGGAAGTAGGCGCTTCTGCTCGCGGCGCACGCCGTGTTAGCCTGAGCGGGTGATAGGGAAAAAGTGGGTCGTGGGGCTATGCTTGCTCAGCGTCGGGACCGCATGGGGGTGTGGGAACACGGGACAAAATCCAAGCGGCGGCAGCGCGGGCTCGGGGCAGAGCGCCGGTACATCTGCCGCGGGCGGTAGCGGCGGCACCGCGGGAAGCTCGTCCGTCGGCGGAGCAGCTGGGTCGGGCGGGTCAGACAGCGCGGGCACCGGCCCCGTCGGAGGTGAAGCTTCGGCCAGTGGCGGGGAAGGGGGCGACGTCTCGACCGAGCCCGACGACGTCATTCAGATCGTGCGCGACCAGGTGCCGAACAAGCTCGACCTGCTGATGATGATCGATAACTCCATTTCGATGCGGGACAAGCAGCACTTGCTCGCGGACGCGATGGAGCACCTCGTGAATCGGCTGGTGCAACCCAACTGCTTGAACGAGGAAGGAGAGCAGACCGGCGCGCGCTCCTCGCCAAATGGCGTCTGCCCGCTTGGCTCCCACCCGGAGTTCTTGCCGTTCATGGACATTCACGCCGCCGTCGTCACTTCGAGCTTGGGCTCGCACGGCGCCACCGGCACATCTGACGTGTGCACGGCCGCCGATGACGACGATCACGCGCAGCTACTGGGCGTCGTCCGCCCCGGCCTCTCGAGCTGGAATCAGCAAGGCTTCTTGGTTTGGGATCCAGAGCAGAAGCTGCTGCCCGTGGGGATCGCGGACCCTGCCGCGTTCGCGCAAGCGCTTGCCGCTCACGTCCAAGCTGCGGGGGACCACGGCTGCGGTTATGAAAGCTCGCTGGAAGCTTGGTACCGCTTCCTGGTGGATCCCGAGCCGCCAGCTGGCGTCACGCTGGAGCAAAGTTCTCAGTCTTCGCGCGTCACCGGTACGAGCGCAGAAGTCTTGGCGCAGCGAGCTGCTTTCCTGCGGCCAGATTCGGTGCTGGGAATCGTGATGCTGTCGGACGAAAACGACTGTTCAGTCGTGGACGAAGGTTATGGCTGGCTAGTTTTTCGCAGCGGGGCCCCGCCGTCTCAACCCATGTTCCGCTCGTCCTCGCAGTGCCTGACGAACCCGAACGACGTGTGCTGCCAATCTTGCGGAGAGTCGAAGGCCAAGCAAGGCTGCCCGGTGCTGGAGACGGACGCCGAGTGCGTGAAGGGTCGAACTTTGGCCGCCGCGGAGGACCAAGCGAATCTACGCTGTTACGCGCAGAAGCAGCGTTTCGGCTTCGACTTGCTTTATCCCGTGCAGCGCTACGTGGACGCGCTCACTCAGGTGCAAATTCCGCGTCGTTCGGACGGGGCGATGGTACCGAACCCCATCTACCAAAGTCGTGAAGGCGTGGCGCCGCGCAGCCCGGAGCAAGTGCTGCTGCTCGGCATCGTCGGAGTTCCATGGCAGGACGTGGCAGACGCGGATAGCTTGACCTCGCCCGGCTTGAAGTTCTTGAGCGAGGAAGGGCAGCTCCCGGAGGATCGCTGGGCCGTGATTCTGGGCGACCCGACCGCGAGCCCGCCCACTCTGCCGAGCGACCCTTTCATGGTCGAGACGCCGGTAGACCGCACGACGCTACCAATCCCGCAGGCGCACCCCATCGTCCCCATCGAGAAGCTCGTCCCCAGCACGTCGATGAATCCGCGCGCGAATCAAATCAACGGGCACGAAACCGTGAACGTGGATCAACGAGACCTGCAGTATGCCTGCACGTTCGAGCTCGCCACGCCCATTGTGTGTGATGAGGCCCTGCTCAACGCGAATGAGGGTTGCGACTGCTTCGAGGACCAGCTCGTCTACAACTCGTCGCTCTGCCAGCCGCCATCCGGGGGCCCCTCGTCCATCACCCAGCGCTTTGGAAAGGCGTACCCCGGCTTGCGCGAGCTGCAGGTGCTGCGTGGCGTAGGGGGCCACGGCATCGTGGCTTCCACGTGCCCGAAGTCGGGAGACTTGCAGTCCGCGAGCTACGGTTATCGGCCGGCCATGGACGCGCTAGCCGGTCGGGTCGCGCGTCAGATCGGTCGAAGCTGTTTGGAGCGGGACGCGAGGGCGGACGCTGAAGGGCGCACGGCGTGCCAGCTTGTCACGGCGTCCAGCACCCAAGAGTGCGGCTGTCCCGCCGAGCAGGGCCTTTCCCCGGTAGGCACTGAAGCGCGTGCCGCCGCGTTGAAGCAGCTCGCGTCAGTTGGGTACTGTGGGCCGGGTATGTCTTGTGACTCGCTGTGCGTTTGCGAGCTGAATCAGCTACAAGGCGCAGATCTGACGGCATGCCAAACCGCCGATGAGCCATCCGGCTCGCCCGGGTTCTGCTACCTCAACGCCGTCCCGGGTGAGGTCAACGCCGGCAAGGCTGAGCTGGCCCGCGATTGCGTGGGCGGCGCCTCCCGCCGTATCCGTTTCACCGGGGGCGCGCCGGCCGAGAGCAGCATCGCGCTCCTGTACTGCCCCGACTGAAGAGCTGCGCTATAGTGGGAGGGCCGTGAGGCATCCGTCCACATTCAGCGCTCTCGTTGTCTGCCTGTTGATAGGTAGTGCGGCGCTTGCGCAGCAAGGCTTAATCACCGAGCCGTGGCCAAAGGCTGCGGCGTCGGTGCGCGCGCCTGTCGTGTCGCCCCGGCCGATGCCTGCTTCCGGCTTGCCTGTCGCGTCCCGGGCAACTGCTCCTCCTCCCGTGGCGCCTGCGGCTACCGTGTCAGAAGTAGTCGCACCGGACAGGACCAAATGGTCCCCTCCGGTCGTGGCCTTGCTCGTGGATCCGTGGAAGAGGACGGCCATCACGCCGCCATCCCCCCGGCCCCGCTGGTTGCCGGCGCAGCCTGAGATCGTGGATCCGTGGGCCGGCGAACGCACCCCACTCGCACCCCGCGTCGCGAGCCGTCCCTCGGAAACGCCACGTTCGACAATCTTCTAAGCTCAGGGCTAAGCTTGCCCGGGTGAGCGAGTCGCTGATCACGGCAGCCTTGCGGGAGAGGCTGATCTCGGTGTTCGAGGATCCGTCCTACCGCCCGCCTCCGTTGCCGAGCGTCGCGATGGAGCTGCTCGCGCTCTCCAACAAGAACGACGCGCGCGCAAGCGACGTCGTGCGCTTGCTGGAGCAAGACGAAATGCTGGCCGGCAACGTCATGCGCCTCGTGAGCTCGCCCATCTACTCCGGGCGGAGTCGCATCATCACGCTGAAGGAAGCGGTGGTGCGGCTCGGCTTCAAGGTCGTGCGGGACATGGTGTTCGAGGTTGCGCTGCGCAGTGGCGTCTTCGACTTGGACGAGTACGCAGAGACGGTGGCTCAGGTGCAGCGCCATAGCACCGTGACCGCGTACATCGCGCGCATCGTCTGCAACAAGGTGCGCATCGACGGCGATCATGCCTTCATTTGCGGGCTGCTACACGACGCCGGGTTCGCGGGGCTGCTCTTCGCCGTCACGCACTTCGAAGGCAGCGAGAGCCCGCCGCTCGAGGCTTTGTGGACGGAAGTGGACGCGTTGCACGAGCGCGCCTCCGGCATTTTGGCGCGGCTTTGGGGCTTGCCGGACTCCTTCGTGGAGGTCGTGGGTCACCATCATCACCTGCACACCGGGGAGTTCTCGAAGGTCGCGGCCGCGATCTGCATCGCCAATCGGCTGAGCCGGTCGTTCGGGGCAGACGTGGTCGGCCCTGCGGACGCGCAGGGCGTCGCCATCGCCGCGGACTCCGTATCGGACTTGGACTTCGAGATCGCGCGCGGTGAGCTGCGCATCGACGACCTGAAGCTTACCGAGATTCAGAACGAAGCCGAGCAGCTGGTGCCGCAAATTCTCTGGCTGTAGGCTCCGGCCCATGCCGCACCAACCCGAGGAGTCTCGCTACCGAACGATGCCGTACCGACGCGCCGGGCGTAGCGGCCTCCTCCTGCCGCCGATCTCGCTCGGGCTGTGGCACAACTTCGGCGGGGAGGACCTGCTGGGTAACGGCCGGAAAATGCTGCTCCGAGCCTTCGACCTGGGCATCACGCACTTCGACCTAGCCAACAACTACGGTCCCCCGCCGGGCTCGGCGGAGACAAGCTTGGGCAAGGTGCTGGACTCGGACTTGCGGCCCTTTCGCGACGAGCTCGTCATTTCTACCAAAGCCGGGTACGGCATGTGGCCGGGACCGTACGGCGACTTCGGCTCGCGCAAGTACCTGGTGAGTAGCTTGGACCAGAGCCTGCGTCGGTTGCGGCTCGACTACGTGGACATCTTTTACCATCACCGACCCGACCCGGAAACGCCGCTCGCGGAGTCGATGGGAGCGCTCTCCCACATCGTGCGCTCCGGCAAAGCCCTGTACGTGGGGCTCTCCAATTATCCTCCGGCGCTCGTGAAGCAAGCCGCGGAGCTGCTCCGAGAGATGGGCACGCCGTGCCTCATTCATCAACCGGCCTACAGCATGTTCAATCGCTGGATCGAAGGCGAGCTGCTCGCGACTCTCTCCGAGCAGGGTATGGGCTGCATCGCTTTCTCGCCGCTGGCGCAGGGGTTACTCACCAACAAATACCTCGCGGGGATCCCTGCGGATTCGCGCGCCGGCAAGCCGAGCGGGTTCTTACGCCCCGAGCAGGTGACGGAAGACAAGCTGCAGCGCGTGCGGGAGCTCGCGGCGGTGGCGGACCCGCGCGGTCAAAGCTTGCCCCAGCTCGCGCTGTCGTGGGTCCTGCGGCATCCGGGGATGACGAGCGCGCTCATTGGCGCGAGCCGCGTCGAGCAGATTGAAGAAGCGGTCGGCGCGCTCCAGCAGCTGTCGTTCAGCTCGGAAGAGCTGTCCAAAATCGACGGCATCCTCGGTTGAAGGGCTACAGCAGCTCGCCCGATACGGACACGCCGCCGCCACCAGGGTAAGCCTGTGGCAGCACCCTCCACCGAGGAACGAGCGAGGCATCCCTCAGCGGGACGC
>JAQSWN010000178.1 GCA_029266615.1 Polyangiaceae bacterium | reverse complement strand
CTCCGCGAGCTACGAGGCCTCCTTTACGAAAGCGGCGCGGTCCGCCGCGTCGCCTGCGACATGGACCGCTTTCGTCGCGGAATTCACCTAGAAATCGCTGGTTTTGCCGAAGAGGCCCCCACTCACCGTGTGCTGCTCTTCGTCATCGACCAGCTGGTCGAGAGCGTCTACACGCCGAAGCCCGTCGCGGAGACAGCGGCCCTCCGTGCGCCGCGCTTCGGTTGGCACGCGCACGTGCAACGGCTAGCCAAAGAGCTCGCGAGTCGCCTCGCGCCGTACGGCGCGCCCGCGACGCCGCCGCTCGTTCCCTGGCATCAGCCCCAGTGGATGTACGACAAGGAGCGCCGTGTGATCTACTACCCGGACATCGAAGGCTTGCCGGAAGAGACGCTGCCATTCCAAGCCGCGCTCCTCGGTGAGGCGGACCTCGGCGAGGTGGCGCGCGTCATGTGGCGCCAGGCGCCGGCGGTCATGGCCCACGAGCTCTTTCATCACTACCGCGACGCGCAAGGCCAACTCGGCAGCGATATGTGGCTCGAGGAGCTCGTCGCGAACACGCTGGCTATCGCCTACTGCACGCGTTACGAGCCCGACGCCGTGATCGGCGGCGTGGCGATAGCGAGCCAAGTGCTGTCGCACCCGCGACATGCACTTTCACCGAAGGCTTCGGAAATATTAGGTAATTTGTTGAGCCCGGCGCGTCCATCTCGGCTCGACACTGGCTACGGCCTGGACTTGCATCAAGCGGCATTGGTGCAACTGCACATGATCCGCGAGCTCGCGCGAGCGCCCGAGCAACTGGAGGCGGCGATGCAGCGGCTGCTTGGCACCAGCGTCGCCGCTTAGAGGCAGGTCCTAAAATCGGGACCGAGCGCGTGCAGGAGGGCGACGAAAGCGTTCTAGGTTTGGCTCTTAGGCCAGCGCGTCCAAAAACTCGCGCAGCAGGTCTCGGTGGTCTTCGACGCCTACGGAGACACGCACCATCCCCTCGCCGATGCCGTATCGGGACAGCTCGTCGGTAGACATTTCGGAGTGGGTGGTGGTGCGCGGGTGGCACGCGAGGGTCTCCACGCCGCCGAGGCTCACCGCGTTTTTGGCGATTCGAAGGCGGCGCAAGAAGTCGAACGCAGCGCTGCGCCCTCCCTTCAAGTCCAGCGCGAACACGGCTCCGGGAAAGCGACACTGTCGGTCGCGAATGCGGCGCTGCTCGGGGTCCGTAAGCAGGTCTGGGTAGTACGCCTTTTCCACGTTGGGGTGCGCGGCGAGCTGAGGGACGATGCGCGCCGCGTTCTTGCTCTGGCGGGTCATGCGCAACTCCACCGTCGGCAGGCGGCTGTCCAGAATCCAGCACTCGTCAGGCTGCAAGATGTTGCCGAGGATGGCCCGCATGCCACGCAGGCTGGCGATGAGCGTTGGGTCCTTGCCCATGACCACCCCCGCCAAAATGTCGCTCTGGCCGGCTAAGTACTTCGTCGCCGAGTAGACGCTCAGGTCCGCGCCGAGCGGCAGCGGATGCTGGAACACGGGGCCCAAGAACGTGTTGTCCACGGCGATGAGCGGGCGCGTGCCGGTGCGCGTCCCCGCGAGCTTCACGGCGCCGGCGATGTCCGTCATGGTGAGCGTCGGGTTCGCGGGAGTCTCGATGAAGATGAGGCGCAGCTCGGGCGTGCCTTCGATGGCGCGCGCCATCGCGGCGCTGTCGCCGGCGGGCACCGGCACGGCGCGGATGCCGAGCGGCTCCAAGAACTGATGAATCAGGTGCTGGGTACCGCCGTAAATCGGCGTGGTGTAGATGAACGCGGAACCGACCGGGCAGAGGTTCAAAAACAGCGTCGAGATCGCGGCCATTCCCGAGTTGAATACGGCGGCCGCCTCTGCATCCTTTTCCAGCGGAACGAGCTGATCTTCGAGAATTTCCGCGTTGGGGTGGGACAGCCGCGAATAGATGAGGTCCACGCTCTCGCCCTCCGCCGGCTTCGAGCGGCCGAGCGCGATCGCGAACGCGCGCTCGGCCGCCTCCGGACTAGAGAAAACGTACGTGGACGAGCGGAACACCGCCGGCCGGGCGGAGCCCACCGAGAGGCGCGGGTCGAAACCGCGGGTGAGCACCGCGGTCGGAGGTCGTACCAGGTAGGGGATCTTGTCTCGAGCCATGGTGAGAGCGCTCCAAAGACGCTGATTCAACCGTACCACGGTTGCGACACCCCCACCCCGAGATTAGCGTTCCGTTTTGAAGCCCGCGTGCACGCCGTAGCTAAACAGTCTCAGTCGCCGTCTCATCTGCTGCCTCTGCCAACGAGCGCAGTAGCGGGGCCCGGGCTCGCTTTCGCGGTCAATTTCGCGTGGCTCGTGCGGCTCCGGTTCGGCGCGGTGCTCGGACAACTCGCGGTCATTTTAGCGGTTCGGCACCTGCTCCACACCGCGCTCCCCTTGGTGGCGCTGGGCGCGGTGCTCGCGCTCGAGCTTTTGGTCAACGGCTGGGCCATCGCGCTTCTTCGTCGCGCTCGTCGCGGGGCGCGCATTCACGAGCGGCACGTCACGCTCAGCGTGAGCCTGGATCTGCTGCTCTTTTCGGCGCTCTTGTACTTCAGCGGAGGGCCGGCCAACCCGTTCAGCTTCCTGTACCTGATTCACATTGCGCTCGCGGCGGTCGTGCTCCCGCCGCGCACGAGCTACCTGCTCGTAGCCGGCGCGCTGGGCTGCTCCCTCGGCTTGTTTTGGCTGCACCAGCCGCTGCCTCACGATCACTCGCAGCATCAGCACGAATACAGCTGGCACATGCGAGGCATGTGGGTGGCGTTCGGGCTCGCGGCCGTGTTCATCGTCTACTTCATTCAACGCGTGCTGCGAGAGCTGCGGCAGATAGAGGACGAGCTGCTCGCGTCACGTGAGCGCGCGACCCGCGGAGACGCGGTGGCCGCGCTGGCCATGCTCTCGGCGGGCGCGGCCCACGAGCTCGCCTCTCCGCTCTCCACCATCGCGCTCGCGAGTGGTGAATTGCTGCGGCACATCCCCGCGGAAGGCCCTGGTACCAACGCGCGAGAAGACGTCCTCCTCATCAAGAGCCAAGTCGAACGCTGCCGGACGATTCTGGATCAGCTCGCGGCCGAGGCGGGGCAAGCGCACGGCTCGAGCTTTGGTGCGCTGACCTGGGCGCAAATCTTGGAGCGCAGCTTGGACGGCCTTCCTCGCGAGCGACTGCACATCACGACGCCGGTTGCGGAGGCGCCGGTGGTGACGGGCTCGCTCGGCGCCGTTTCGCAAGCGCTGCGCAACCTGGTAAAAAACGGGATTGACGCGAGCCCGCCGGGCGCCGTCGTGCGCATCGAGATAGCGCAGAGCGAAAGCGAGCTCTCGTTCTGCGTGGCCGACGACGGACCGGGTATGTCCGAGCTCGTCCTGGCGCGCGCAACCGAGCCGTTCTTCACGACCAAGCCGCGCGGCGACGGGATGGGGCTCGGCCTTTTTTTGGCGCAGAGCGTGGCCCAGCAAATGGGCGGTCGGCTCGAGCTCCGCTCGGAGCGGGGGCGCGGCGCACGGGTGAAGCTGGTGCTGCCGGCCCATGCGACAAATGGTCGCATGGCCAAAGTCGCGCCGTCCTCCCAAGCTGCCGAGTGACATGGCCGAGCCCGCCCTCGCCGCGACCACCGTGCTCGTCGTCGAGGACGACGACTTCCTCCGTGAACGGCTGGTCCGTGCGCTGTGCGATCGAGGCTTCGCGGCTCAAGGCGCCGCAAGCGTCGCAGAAGCGCTCGCCGCGTCGGAAGAGGCCCCCGAGCTCGCGGTCGTGGATTTGCGCATCGGGGACGCTTCCGGGCTAGACGTGCTGCGGGCGTTGCTCGCGAAGGACCCCGCCACGCGCGTGGTCATGCTCACCGGCTACGGCAGCATCGCCACGGCCGTGGAAGCGATGCGGCTCGGCGCCGTGCACTACCTCACCAAGCCCGCCGACGCCGAGCAGATCGTGGCCGCGCTCATGCGCGGCAACGGGGACACGCCCGCGCCCGCGGAAGAGCCGCTCACTCTGGCCCGCGCCGAGTGGGAGCACATCAACCACGTCCTGGTCTCCGTGTCTGGCAACATCTCGGAAGCGGCTCGGCGGCTGGGACTGCACCGCCGGAGCTTGCAGCGCAAGCTCTCGAAGTATCCGCCCTCGCGATGAGTCACTCCACGACGGGCGGCGGCGCCGCGCAGCGACCGTTGATGCAGAGCGAACGACTGCTGCAGCAGTCGCTCGCTTTCTTGCAAGCTTCGTCGACGTTGGAGCAAGCGTTTTCGGGAGGCGGCGAGCAGGTGAGCACGGGCGCGCCCGCTTCGTCACGCGACGTTTCCCGGCAGAAGCCGTCGCAGCACTCGGCGGCGGACTCGCAGCCCTTGCCGCGCTTCTTGCACGGCTCGAGCGCCCCGAACGCGCGCATGTTTCCAGACTCCAGCTCCTGGCCGGGCAGGTAAAAGGCGGGGTGGCTCGGGTCGGCGACAGCCTGGTGGTCGATGTCGATGGCCGCGACCCAAATCTTCTTGCGGGGACTCGGAGACTCCGTTGCGGGCGGAACCGGCACGCCCCAAATGTCGTCTCCTCGTTCGACGGACCCGCCCGGCGCGATCGTATTTCCGTAGGTCCGGCGGCTGGTAAAGAGCACCCAGTAGTAGCCGCCGACCGGCACCGGCAAGACGCTCGGCTCGTAATTGAGGTGCGCTTCCTGAGCCGCGCCGCCCGGCAAGTACAGTCTGCCGTCGGCGTCGAACCCGTTCAGAGCGCGGAGCTCGTTCACCTTCTTGCTTTCCACGTCCACGAGGTGAACGTCGCCGTAAAGCGCGCCGCCGCCAGGTTTCGCGGTGTCGAACGAATCGCCTGCGTGAAACAGCACCGCGGAGGCATCCGGCACGAAGCTGGGCCACGCCACGACGCGCTTCGAATCCGTGACGACGTCTTCGACCTCGCCGAACTCGGGGGGCGATTGCGCCGCGTCGAAGCTCGCCACCGAGAGCACGTGACCGGCCGCGCTCTTGTCGTGGTTGCTGAAAGCCACGCGGCTCCCGTCGGGCGCGAAGTTTGGCGTCATCGCGACCTTTACCGTCAAGCTCGGCGCCGGGACCGTCGCGCCGCTCGAGGTGTCGACCAGGCGCGAAAACAGCTCGCCGCTCATGCCTCGCATCTTTGCGCCGCTCGCCGGCACGCCGCTCGTCAACATCCACGTGCCGTCCGGGGTGAGGCCGCCGAAGGAGTAGACGCGGCCCTCACTCTGCTCGTTGCGAAGCTGTATCCCGCCGTTCTCCGGCAAATCGAAGGCGCGACTGACCTTGGCGTTTTGCGTGTCCCACTGCACGCCCGCGACCATCACGTTGCCGTGAGCGCTCACGCTGTGGCACACGGTGCAGCCGCTTTGCAGCACCTTCGCGGTTTCGCCAGGCTTGATGCGCATCACCGCGCCGCTGTCACCGGCTAGCTTCGAGCGGTAGGTGTTGTAGTAGACGAAGCCCTTCAAGCTACCGGGGGCGATGCGCAGGCGTTCGGTCAACGGACCCGTCACTTCCCCGCCCGTCACCTTCGAGACGCTGAGCTCGATCGCCTCGCCTGACGGCACGGACAGCGTCGCGCCGCGCCAAACCGCCTCCGGCAAGATCACGCGCGTGAGCCCGTTCACCTCCGCGAACGCCTCGTAGCTGAGCGGGCCTGCGGTCAGCTTCACGTAAGTTCCGTCGGCGTCCTCGCCGCCCAGCTGGACGACTGGTGCCGCTAGTCCCAGCGGGAACACGGTGCCGTCGTAGGGGTAAAGGAAGCGGAACCCCGCGTCGGGTCCGACTCCCGCGTCGCCACCTTCTCCGCCCGTGACCAGCGCGTCCTTGACGTCCGGGTCGAGCGCGCCGTCATCACTCTCGATCGCTACCGTGATGTGGACGGTGACGGACGCTGTGTGCACGCCCACCGTCGCCGTGATCGTGAGCTCGCCTGCGACGAAGCCGTTCGAGCGCAGCTCACCGTCATCGTTGACGGAGCCAACGCGCGGATCGTCGACCGTCCACAGCACCTGGTTGGGGAGCGAGCCGTCTTCGAAGCGGGCGTGGAGCTGCACGACCACGGGCTCACCCGTCGCCAAGATCTCGGTTTCGTCCGCCGTGACTCGCAACCCGACTTGCACGGGCGGCTCTCCGCCGTTCTCCCCCATCCATCCGGCGCCACCCATCGCGAGGTCGATTCCGGTGCCGCCCTTACCGGTCGGAGCAGCCGCACCCTCACCACCGGAGTCGCTGTCGTCCCCGTTCCCGGGGACTTCTGCCGTCCCTCCACAAGCGGCCGCTAGGCCGAAGGCAAGACCGCATGAAAGAACGAGGCAGCTTCGAGCAGGAAGGACGCGTCGCATGGCTCCTCCTTAAGAGCGGCCACCGGGACAGGGCGTTTAACACCTTCATCAACCTACATGTAGGTGCTTGAACTGCTCCTATGGCGCGAGGGGCATGATTCCGTTCAACGGATTGCGCGTCGGAGGACACTCAGCGCGCGTTTCTGCAACCGGTTCCTCTTCGGATCCAGTCAACGTAGATAATTGACCAATACGCGCTGCAAATGGGACTGAAACCGGTTCCCGAAATGTTGATAAATCGTTGCGTTTCCCCTGGCCAGCCTGCGTTTTAGCTGGTTCAATAAAAGCGAAACGGAAAGCGACGCTGCGCCTCGCGCCAGCGGCGCCGTTTCTCTGCTCCCCAAGGCAGTGATCCCGGAGAACCATGAAGTACGGCCATTTTGACGACAGCGCCCGCGAGTACGTGATCGAAAACCCCAAGACTCCGGTCAAATGGATCAATTACTTGGGTTCGTTACGCTTCGGCGGCTTCGTGGACCACACCGGTGGTCTTCTCCTGTGCAAGGGTGATCCGGCCCTCAATCGCATCACCAAGTACATTCCCCAGCTGCCCAGCTCGCAGCTGAAGGGTCACACGCTTTACCTGCGCCTGCGCACGGCAGAGGGCTTCAAGACACTGAGCCCGCTGTTCGTCCCCACCCTGGAGCCTTTGGACAAGTACGAGTGCCGGGTTGGCCTTGGCTACACCCGCTTCGTTTCGGAGATCGCGGGGGTGCGCGCGGAAGTCACTCTGTTCGTACCAACGGGTTCGGAAGTGCTGGTCGAGGACATCACCATCACGAACGTCTCCGCGGCGCCCCTGACGGTCGACGCGATTCCCCTCGTTGAATACACGCATTTCGACGCGCTCAAGCAGTTCACGAATGCGGATTGGGTTCCGCAGACCATGCAGAGCGTGGCTCACGACGGCGGCGGTGGGCGCAAGCTGCTCGCGCAGTACGCGTTCATGAACCGCGACACGCGCCAAAGCTTTCTCACCGCGACCATACCGGTCTCGTCCTTCGAGACATGCCGCGCCAAGTTCCTCGGCGACAACGAGTATGGCACCTTCGCAGATCCGCTGAGCCTCAAGCAGCCGGAGCTGTCCAATTACCAAGCGCTGCGCGGGGACAACGTGGGCGCGCTGCTGTTGCCGCTGGGCACGCTGGCGCCCGGCGCGTCGAAGCGGTTCCGCGTGCTCCTCACCCAGCAAGAAGGTACCCGCGCCGAGAGCCTGAGCCGCGCGCAGACCGCATTCGCCGCCTTCGAGGGGGACGCGCAAACGGACGCAGCGCTCGCGACCATGCGCCGGTACTGGGACGACTACCTTGGCAAGATGCAGGTGAAGACACCGTCGGCCGCGCTGGACAGCATGGTCAACGTGCACAACCCGCGTCAGTGCTTCATGACCAAGAACTGGTCGCGTGATCTGTCGCTCTACCAGCTCGGCTTCGGCGGCCGGGGCATCGGTTTCCGGGACAGCTCGCAAGACGTCATGGGCGTGCTCGCCTCCATGGCGCCCGAGGCCAAAGAGCTGATCGAGAAGCTGCTCAGCGTCCAAAAGGCGGACGGGTCTGCCATGCACCAGTTCTACGCCTCCACGATGGTGGCGAACGAGGGCGACTCGCGTGAGGAGCCGGACCGGCCCAAGTACTACGGCGACGACCACCTCTGGATCGTGCTCGCAGTGTGCGCCTACTTGAAAGAGACGGGCGACTTGGCGTTCTTGCAACGAACGCTGCCGTTTTACGACAAGCAGCTGGAGCTCGCGGAGCGTGAGCAAGGCACGGTGCTGGAGCACTTGAAGCGCGCCGTCGCCTTCACCAAGCAAGACGTCGGCGCTCACGGCCTGCCGCTCCTCGGCTTCGCCGATTGGAACGACACCGTGAACCTGAAGAAGGGCGCCGAGAGCCTCTTCGTCGCCAACCTCTACGGTAAAGCCCTCCTCGAGCTCATCGAGCTCTGCACGGAGCTCGGGGACCTAGAGCAGGTCCAGCGCTACAAGCGCGACTACGAGCAGATGCGCGCCCGCGTGAACGAGCACGCGTGGGACGGCGAGTGGTACGTGCGCTACTTCGACCACGACGGCAGCATCATCGGCACGCACAAGAACGCCCAGGGCAAGATCTGGACGAACGGCCAGAGCTGGCCCGTTATCTCCGGCTTTGCCACCCCGGAGCGCGCTCAGAAGGCGCTCGAGTCCGTGCAACGCCACCTGAACACGAAGAACGGCATCAAGCTCTCGGCCCCGGGCTACGACGGGTACGACCACACGAAGGGCGGCGTCACCACCTACCCGCCAGGAGCGAAGGAAAACGGCGGCATTTTCCTGCACAGCAACCCCTGGGTGATGATCGCGGAAACGCTCGTCGGAAACGGCGACCGAGCATTCCAGTACTACCAGCAGATCAACCCGGCCGCGAAGAACGAGGTCATGGAAGAGTACGAGCTCGAGCCGTACGTCTACGCCCAAAACATCCTCGGGGACGAGCACGCGCAGTTCGGTTTGGGCCGCAACAGCTGGCTCTCCGGCACCGCGAGCTGGTGCTACCAAGCGGCGACGAAGCACATCCTCGGGGTGCGCCCGACCTACAAGGGTTTGGAAGTCGATCCTTGCATCCCCAAGGCCTGGGACGGGTTCGAGGTCACGCGAGTGCTGCGTGGGACGACTTACAAAATCAAGGTCAAGAACCCGAGCCACGTGAGCAAGGGCGTCAAACAACTGCTCGTGGACGGTAAGCCCGTTGCCGGCCACGTCATCCCGTTCGTCAACGACGGGAAGGTACACGAGGTGGAGGTGCTGCTCGGCGCGCCTGAAGCGACGGCGCATCCCCACCCCGCCGCCGTCAACGCGTCCGCGCCGGCTGCGCCTTGAGGTAGGAGTCCGCGACCTTGAGGAATCGGTCGCGGGCGAGAGCATGATCCACGATGGGCGTCGGGTAGGTCTTACCCAACTCGACGCCCGCCGCGGTCAGCGCTTTGCTCGGCGCTTCCGCGGGGCGGTGAATGAGCTTGGCCGGTACCCCAGCTAGCTCCGGGACCCAGCGTCTTACGTAGTCGCCGTTGGGGTCGAACTTCTCACCCTGCAGGGTAGGATTGAAGACGCGAAAGTAGGGTTGCGCGTCCGTGCCGCAGCCGGCCGACCACTGCCAGCCAGCGTTGTTCTGCGCCCAGTCCCCGTCGGTGAGGTACTTCATGTAGTGCGCCTCGCCCCGGCGATAGTGGATGAGCTGATGCTTGGTGAGAAAGCTTGCCGCGATCATGCGCGCGCGGTTGTGCACGAACCCCTCGGCGAGTAGCTGGCGCGCCGCCGCGTCGACCACCGGGTAGCCGGTCTTGCCTTCCACCCAAGCTTGCCAACCCGCTTCGTCCTCGGTCCACGGGAAGCCGTCGAAGTCCGCGCGGAAGGGGCGCTCCAGAAGATGGGGTCGATCCCAGAGGGTAGCGTGCGTGAACTCGCGCCACAAAAGCTCGTTCGTGTACGTGTTGATCGCGGAAGGGGCATCACGCTCGAGCTCACTCACTGCGCTCCACACCGTGCGCACGCAGAGGGTTCCGAACTTCAGGTCCGCGGAGAGCCGACTCGTGCCCGGTAAGTCCATGCGGTCCCGATGGGCGTCGTACTGAGCCGCCACCGCCTTCACGAAGTCCTTCAAGCGCTGGCGAGCGGCGCGCTCTCCCCCTCCTTGCAGCCGAGGGTTGTGCGCGATGCCCAAGCTGCTCAATGTTGGTAACGCCGCCGATTGCAGGCGTACGTCCGCGGGGAGCGGCGGCAAACGCTTCGGCGCCGGCAGCGGCTGCACCTCGGGCAAATCACGGCGGAGCGCGCGTGCGAACGGCGTGAACACCGAGAAGGGCTGGCCGCTTCCGTTGCGAACCTTCTCTGGCCCCACCAGCGTTTCGCCGTCGAAGAGCTCGAACGGCACGCGCAGCGCAGCCGCAACGCGACGGTCTCGCTCGCGCCCGAACGGCTCCGTCCAACGCTGGGCGACGACGCGCGTGGCGCGGAAGCGCTCGGCCAGCGCCGGCACCACGTCCACGCTCTTGCCCTCCGCCAAGAGCAGCTGCGAGCCCAGGCGGGCGACCTCTTCGTGAAGGCCGGCCAGGGACTCGAGCAGAAACTGCATACGGTGCGGCAGCTCCCTCGCTCGCGCCGGAGCGAAGAAGTACGGGTCGAGCACGAAGAGCGGCACCACCTCGCCTTCGCGCAGGGCGTCGCGCAGCGGCGCGTGGTCCGTGAGGCGCAGGTCCTTACCGCGGAACCACACCAAGGTTCGTCGCTCGCTGGTCATCAGACGCGGACTCTACGGTTAGGGGCGGCGCGCGTCGAGTAGCTGGCGGAGCTGTTGGCCAAGCGCGTCCGGCGTGAACGGCTTCTGCAAGAACGCAGATAAGTCGCTGAGGCTGGATGTGTCCACGATTCGTCTATCCGTGTAGCCGGACATGAACAGCACGCGCACGCCGGGCTGCAGCACGCGGAGTCGCTGCACGAGCGCTACGCCGGACGTGCCGGGCATGACCACGTCCGTAACGACGGCGTCCAGCGGACGTTCGGCCGCCGCGCACAGCTTGACCGCGTGCTCTTCGTCGTCCGCGACGATCACCTCGTAGCCGAGCCGCCTCAGCGTGAGCGCGCAGACGCGCCGCACCTCCGGCTCGTCCTCCACGAGGAGCACGCGCTCTTTACCGCCTCGCGCCGGGGCCCCACCCTTCGGCTGCCATGAGTCTCGGCCTGCGGCGTAGGGCAGAAAGACGCGGAAGGTCGAGCCGCTGTTCAGCTCGCTGTTTACGACCAGGGATCCGCCCGCCTGGTGCACGATGCCATAGACGGTCGATAGACCGAGGCCTGTGCCGCGCCCCTCCGCCTTGGTGGTGAAAAACGGCTCGAAGATGCGACGCAAGGTGTCAGGGTCCATGCCCGTCCCTTCGTCCCGCACGCAAAGCTCCACGTGCTGACCGAGGCGCGCGTCAGGGTGAGCAAAGACGTGTTCCGGACCGAGCTGAATGACTTTGGTCTCGATGGTCAGGTGTCCGCCGTGGGGCATCGCGTCACGGGCGTTGATGGCGAGGTTCAATATCACCTGCTCCATCTGCACTGGATCCACTCGCACCGCGCACGGCTCCGCGCTCTCGACGATGACGAGCTTGATGTCGTCGCCGATCACGCGCTTGAGCATCTTGTCGAAGTCACGCACGAGCACGCGCAGGTCCAAATGGCGAGGGCTCACGACCTGCTGGCGGCTGAAGGCGAGCAACTGCTGAGTCAAGCCCGCTGAGCGCAGCGCGGCCTGGCGGATGGTGTCGAGCGAGTCGAACAGCTCGTGCTCGTCGTCGCCGTCTAGCCGCGACAGGGCCATCTCCGTGTGACCCAAGATGACGGAGAGCATATTGTTGAAGTCGTGGGCGACGCCACCTGCCAGCCGCCCGACCGCGTCCATCTTTTGAGCGTGACGCAGCTGGTCTTCGCTCCTTTGCAGGGCGCTCTCCGCCCGCTCGCGGTCGCTGATTTCGCGCTCGAGGCGCGCCACCGTGAGCGACAGCTCACGCGTGCGCAAGGCGACCCGACGCTCGAGCTCGTCCTGAACCCGCCGTAGCGCTTCCTCGGCCTCGTGCCGATCCGTGATATCGAGGGAGATGCCGAGCAGATAGCGAGCGACGCCGTCGCGATCGACGACGGGGATCTTCTTGGTGTGCAACCAGCGACGACCGCCGGCGGTGTCGATAGGCTCGAGGGGGATGTCGACGAGCTGCTTGTCGACGAGAACCCGCCGGTCCTTCTCCACGAAGAACGCGGCCTGATCCGGCGGGAAGAGGTCGGTATCGGCCTTGCCAAGCATCTGCTCGCGCGGAATCCCGAGCAGCTCTTCCCCCGCTTTGTTAAAGAGCTCGAAGCGCAGCGACTCCGCGTTCTTCACGAAGATCATCGCCGGAATGTTCTCGACGATCGAGGACAAGAACGTGCTCACTCGCTCCAAGTCGAGCCGCGAGCGGTTGATGGGATCGTCGGAGTCTACGGACAAATCTGTGCCGGGGCGCGGCACGCCCCGCCCTCGACGATCAGGATACCACGGCGCCTCGGGCGGCGAATCTCTCGCGACGGCCAGTCGAATAGGCCCCGGGGACGAGGCAGATTTCCGAGAAAGGCCGAAATTCGAGTCAAAGCGCGGCAACCTCGGCCTAGTCTAAGGCTTTTCCGGCTCCTGGCCGTTGGGTCGTGGTCGGCACTCCTTTCCCGCCCATGCTTCGTCGCCTGCCCATTCGCCTGAAGCTCATCCTGCTCGCGGGCGTGCCAGTGCTGGGGGCATTGATTTTGGCGACGCTCCTTTCGCGCGACGCAGAGCGGCGCGCACAGAGCGCCGCCGCGCTCGGATCGATCGAAGACCTGGCGCGCCTCTCCGCGCACATGAGCAAGCTGGTGCAGGAGCTGCAGTTCGAGCGCAGCGAGCTGGCGCTAAGGTTGGGGCTCGAAACCCCCGCCGCGCCCGAGCTGGCCGCGCGCTTCGAGCGCACCGACGCGGCCAGCCGTGAGCTAGGAGCCTTCTTGGCTCAGCGCCGAGTCGCCACCCTCCCCGCTCGTTTGGCGCGCGACTTGGGGAAAGCGCAACGGGAGCTTGCCCAGCTGCCAGATGAGCGCAAAGCGGCGCGGGCCGCCGACCGCGATTTCGCGCGCTGGGCCGAACGCTACGAAATCGCCGATCGAAGTTTGATCAGCGCGACGGCCGCGCTCGCGCAGCTGAGCGACGATGGCGAGCTCATGCGCGCCATCTCCGCCCTGGTCGCGACGATGGAGATCAAGGAGCGCTCCAGTCAGGAGCACGCCCTGCTCAGCTACGTCTTCGCGATCAACGAGTTTCCGCCGGGCACGTTCAAACAGCTCGTGACGCTCACGACCCAAGAGGCGGACTACGTGCAAGTCCTGGAGGTGAACGCCAGCGACGCCGTGAATCGTCGCTTCCAGAGCGTGTGGTCCGGACCCGAGCGAGTGCGCGCCGCGGAGCTCCGCAAGATCGCGCTCGAGGCGGTAGACGACCAATTTGGGGTAAATCCGCTCGAGTGGAACCGCGTTCAGGGCCAAAAGGTCGACGGGCTGCGACTACTCGAAGTGGAGTTGAACGAGGCCGTGAAGCGCGCGGCGCTCGACAAGGTCGCCGCGGCACAGCAAGCGCTGCGCATCTCTTACAGCTTGGGCGGCAGCGTCATCATCGTCTCCGCGGTCCTCGCCGGCTGGATCGCCGTGGGCGTATCGCGGTCGGTGCGTAACCTGTCGCGCGCCGCCGAGCGGGTACGTACCGACCAAGACTTCAAGGTACGCGCCGTGAAGACGAGCGAGGACGAGCTCGGCGAACTGACGGACGCGTTCAACGAGATGCTCGCCGGCATTCAAACGCGCGACGAGGAGCTCGAGCAACACCGCAGCAACTTGGAGCGGTTGGTGGAGGCTCGCACCGCTCAGCTCTCTCAGCGCAATGAAGCCATGCGCCTCGTGCTCGACAACGTGGAGCAAGGCCTCGCGACCGTCGAGCCGAGCGGTACGCTCAGCGGTGAGCGCTCGCGCGCTTTCGATGCGTGGTTTCCGGACGTGAACGGCAATGGCTTGGCTGAACGCCTCGCGCAAGGTGACGCGGCCTTGCAGAGCTGGCTGAGCCACGGTTGGGAGCAGGTCACCGCCGGCTTCTTCCCGACCGAGGTCGCCCTGGATCAGATGCCTCGGCGCATCCACGTGTCTGGTCGTCACTACCAGCTCGGCTACCGGCCGATTCAGGAAGGCGAGCGCCTGGAAGGCGTGCTGCTCGTGGTTTCCGACGTCACGGCCCAGATGGAGCGGCTCGCGCGCGACGCCGAGCAGCGCGAGATCATCCGCACGTTCGAGCACCTGATGCGGGACCGCGGAGGGACACTCGAGTTCTTTCAAGAGAGCGCGGGCCTCATCGCGCGAATAACGAGCGACGAGGCTCGTGATCGGCAGAGTGTGCTGCGCGCGCTGCACACGCTCAAGGGCAACGCGGGCACCTTCGGGGTGACGTCCGTGGCGGAGGCCGCGCATCGGCTGGAGACCCGGGTCATCGCCTCCTCGGGGCTGCCAGCGCCAGACGCGCTCACGGAGCTGAACGCAGCGTGGCTTGCCTTCTCGGAGCGCATGGCGCGCCTGCTGGGCTCGGATCAAGAGCCGCTCGTGGAGGTGGCCGCCTCGGAGCTGGAGGGCCTCTTGCGAGCTGCGGAGCGTGGCGCGCCTCCGCGCGAGCTTTCGAAGCTGCTGGGGCGGCTCAAGCTGGAGCGCGCAGCCATGAGGCTCCGTCGAATCGGTGACCAAGCGAGGAGCCTGGCCCAGCGCCTCGGCAAGTCTTCGCTCGTCGTGCAGATCGACGCGCAGGGCGACGTACGCTTCGACCGTCAACGCTGGGCGAGCTTCTGGGCCGCGTTCGTGCATCCGATTCGCAACGCGTTGGATCACGGGATCGAGTCGGAAGCGGAGCGGGTCGCGGCCGGCAAACCACCGCACGGCACGCTGCGCATCGCGGTGCGCGCCGACGCGCAATCTCTAACCGTCCAGCTCTCCGACGACGGCCGGGGCGTCGACTT
>JAQSWN010000177.1 GCA_029266615.1 Polyangiaceae bacterium | reverse complement strand
TGGACGATCTGTACGGCAAGCTGCTGCCGCTCGCGTCCCAGGCCGAGCCGGACGCGGGGGGGCTACTCGCCATCAACTACGTATCGGGGGAGCACGTCATGGGGATCGGCGAAGCCTCCGGCATGTTCCCCGTGGATGAACGGACGGGGGATTGGGATGCCGAGCGCCTCGCCAAGGTCGACGCGCTTTTGGCGCCGCGAAAGCCGAGCTGGAAGCTGCGCGAGCTGTTGCCGCGAGTGCTGCCCGCGGGGCGCGCCGCAGGCACGCTCACCGCCGCGGGCGCCAAGCGACTGGATCCGACTGGCGCGCTCGAGCCCGGCGTGCCGATGTGCCCTCCGGAAGGTGACGCGGGAACGGGCATGGTCGCGACCAACGCCGTTCGGCCTCGTACGGGTAACGTCTCCGCCGGGACCTCCGTGTTCGCGATGATCGTGCTCGAGCGCAGCTTGTCGCGAGTCCACGAGCAGATTGACATCGTGGCGACCCCCGACGGCAAACCCGTCGCGATGGCGCACGCCAACAACGGCTCTTCCGACCTAGACGCGTGGATCGCGCTCTTCGTGGACGATCTGTACGGCAAGCTGCTGCCGCTCGCGTCCCAGGCCGAGCCGGACGCGGGGGGGCTACTCGCCATCAACTACGTATCGGGGGAGCACGTCACCGGCTTCAGCGAAGGTAGGCCGATTTTTGCTCGAAATCAGGACAGCCGCTTCTCGCTCCCCAACTTCATCCGCGCCCAGCTCTTCGCCTCGCTGTGCGCGATGCGCAGCGGCGTGGACATCCTGACGCGCGAAGAGAACGTCGTCATCGACGAGATTCGCGGCCACGGCGGCTTCTTCAAGGGCGGCGATACCGGTCAACGCCTGATGGCCGCTGCGCTCAATGTCCCGGTCAGCATCCCAGAAACGGCGGGCGAGGGGGGCGCGTGGGGCATGGCCGTCCTCGCGGGCTACCTCCTCCGCGCCGACGCGGAGCCGTCCCTGCCGGACTACCTGGACGCGCGCATCGCCAAGAGCTTGGGCAAGCCGCTGGCGCCCGATTCACGGGACGTGCAAGGCTTCGAGCAGTTCTTCGCGCGCCACGACCGAGGCTTGGCCATCGAGCGCGCCGCGATCGCCGCGCTGCGCTAGTAGGCCCGCGCGCGCCGCGGGCCAGGCCCGCGCAGTCGACGGTGAATCAATCAACCAGCAAGTCGCGTGACCGATCGGCGCGATGGAGCTCGATCACGAACGACTGCATTCCATCTGGCCGACCAGTTCACGCGGGCCTCGCTGTCGATCGTGCTCAACCTTGACGCGCTGCCACTGCCGCTCATCCAACTGCAGGCGAACCATCGTGGACAATCGACGGAGCCCCGTCGACTCAATGGAAGGCCTGCGCTTCTGAGTGCCCAGAGAGGTCGGCTTCCCCTGCGCGCCCAGCTGGGCGCGGCGCGCGCGGGCCTGACCCGCGCCACAAACCTCGGCCTACCAAGCAAACGGGCCCAACGACTCTTCACGGACCGTCGGGTGCGGGCACGTGACGGGCACGTTTACGAGCACGCGCGAGCGATCCCGATTTAGGGACACGCTCTACTGTGCCGCTACTTCTGACCGTAGTACGCGCCCTTGCCGTGCTTCCGCTCGTAGTGCTTGCGGATGAGGGTGCTCGGTAGCCGCGACGCGTCTTCGTTCAGCGTCCGGGTCAAGAAGGCCATTTTGGCGAGCTCTTCGAGCACGGCCGCGTTGTAGACGGCTTTCTCTGGAGTTTCACCCCACGTGAACGGAGCGTGGCCGGCGACTAGCACCATCGGCGTGTGCAGCGGATCTCGATCTTGGAAGCAGGCCAGGATCTGATGGCCGGTTTCTAGCTCGTAGTCCCGCGCCACCGCTTCGTCGGACATCACGGCCGTGCACGGTACGTCTTCGTCCAAGTGGTCCGCGTGGGTGGTTCCGTAGATGGGGATTGGTAACCGCGCCTGCGCCCAACCGGTGGCGTAGCTGGAGTGCGTGTGAACCACGCCGCCGATGCCCTTCCAGGTGCGGTACAGCAGCAGATGCGTCGCCGTGTCGGACGAGGGCCGGAGCTTGCCCTCGACCAAGTTGCCGTCCAGATCCAGCACCACCATGTCGTCCACGGTGAGCTGGTCGTAGGGGACGCCGCTGGGCTTGATCGCGATCACGCCGCGCGCTGCGTCCAACGCGGAGACGTTGCCGAACGTGTAAATCGCCAGGCCGCGCTTGGGGATTTCTTGGTTCGCCGCCCAAGCTCGCTCCTTGAGCGCGGAGTAGGGCGACGCGAGTCCCGTCACCGAGCCACCTTGAAGGCGGCGTCGTTCCAACGCAGCTCGTTGCGGAGCGCTCGCAGATCCAAGTCCGCCCCGAGGCGGATCACTTCGAGGCCGGCCATGGCTCCGAAGTCTTCCCACTCTTCGGTCGTGACGGACTGGCAGAAGGCAGCGTGGTGCCCGCCGCCGGCCTCGATCCAGCCCTGCGCGCCGCGCTTGAAGTCCGGCCGCGGGATCCACAGAGCGCGCGCGGTCGGGAGCTTTGGCATCGCGTGCTCGGGTGTCACGACGTCCACCTCCGCGATGATCAGCCGCATGCGCCCGCCCATGTCTGCGAGCGTGGCGTTGACGGCGGGGCCGGGGCGCGCGGTGAACACGAGCCGGGGTGGGTCCGCCTTGCCGCCGATGTCCAGCGGGTGCACCTCCAAGGTGGGCTTCGCGTCGGCAATGGACGGGCACACCTCCAGCATGTGAGCGCCGAGGATGCGCTCTTGGCCCTTCGCCAAGTGGTACGTGTAATCCTCCATGAAGGAGACGCCGCCGCCTCGGCCCGCGGACATTACCTTGGCGAGGCGAACGAGGGCCGCCGTCTTCCAGTCGCCTTCGGCGCCGAAGCCGTAGCCTTGCGCCATCAGCCGCTGACACGCAAAGCCGGGCAGTTGCTTGAGCCCGTGAAGGTCTTCGAACGTCGTGGTGAAGGCGCCGAACCCGCCCTCGTCCAAGAAGCCGCGCATGCCGAGCTCTTGACGGGCCGCGTAGCGCAAGTTCTCGCGCTTCTCTCCGCCGCGGCGCAGGGCCGAGGCGAGCGTGTAGCTCTCGTCGTACTCTTCGAGCTTTTGGTCCACGTCCGCGTCGCTCACCTCTGCGACGCGCGCGGCGAGATCTCCGACGCCGTAGCCGTTCACGGACCAACCAAGCTGAATTTGCGCTTCGACGCGGTCACCGCCCGTTACCGCCACCTCGCGCATGTTCATGCCGCCGAAGCGAGCGATCTTCAAATCGCGCGACTCGTGGAGGGCGATTGCGGCTTGGGCCCAGCCGGCGAGCTCTTGAAGCGCTTCCGGATCTTGCCAGTGGCCGACGACCACTTTGCGCTCGAGCCGGAGGCGAGCCGCGATGAACCCATACTCACGATCACCGTGAGCGGACTGGTTCAAGTTCATGAAGTCCATGTCGATCTCACCCCATGGCAGGTCACGGTTGTACTGCGTATGGAGGTGGACGAGCGGCTTCTGAAGCCGCGTCAGCCCCGCGATCCACATCTTGGCGGGGGAGAACGTGTGCATCCACGTGATGACACCGGCACACTCGGGCGCGGCGTTGGCCGCGAGGCACACGTCCCGAATCGCGTCCGGCCCTGTCAACACCGGCTTCCACACGACCTTCACCGGCAATACGCCAGCGTCGTTCATGCCAGCCGCGACGTGCATCGAATTCGCGGCGACCCGCTTCAACGTCTCTTCGCCGTAGAGATGTTGGCTACCCGTGAGAAACCACAGCTCCCGTGCCGTTCGCTCGCTCGCGCGCGTCATGAAATGCTCGCTCGTGGAAAGGGGCTCCGCCCGACGCGGAAGCTCGTTAGTTGCTTATTGTGAGCGCTAACATTTGCTCTGTCAAGCAGGCGTAGTATCCAAAGCCCTTGCCTGATTCCGACAAGCGCCGCCTCGCAGTGATGGCAGACGTAGCCCGCGTGGCGGGCGTCTCCCATCAAACGGTCTCGCGCGTCCTTCACGACAGCCCCAACGTGCGTGGGGAGACCCGCGAGCGAGTGCTCAAAGCGATTCGCCAGCTGGACTACCGCCCCAACTCGATGGCGCGGGCTCTCGCCACCGGGCGGTCCAAGACGCTCGGTGTCGTGAGCTCCGACACGACGTTTTATGGGCCGGCCTCCACGTTGCTCGGTATCCAGCATGCCGCCCACGAGGCAGGCTATGCGGTGAGCGTGGCTAGCGTCCGCTCCCTGAGCCGCAGCATCGTGCTCGACACGGTGCAGAAATTCCGTGACCAGGGCGTGGATGGGGTAGCGGTCATCGCTCCGCTTCGCTCCTGCGCGGACGCGCTGCGGCAGCTGCCGCCGGACTTTGCCGTCGTCGCGGTGGAGGCGGGCTCGACGGCGTCCATTCCCGTGGCGACGGTCGATCAACGAGCGGGGGCAGCGGCGGCCACGCGCCACTTGCTCAATTTGGGGCACAAAACGGTGTGGCACGTCGGTGGTCCTGTCGATTGGCAAGAAGCTCAGGAGCGCATCTTGGGCTGGCAGTCGGCGCTGGAAGCGGCCGGCGCCAAGGTGCCGCCGTTGCTACGCGGCGACTGGACGCCACGCGCAGGGTACGAAGTTGGCGAGGCCATCCTCGGCGATCCGGCGATCACGGCGGTGTTCGTCGCGAACGACCAGATGGCGCTCGGCTTGCTTCGCCGCCTGCACGAGGCGGGGCGGCAGGTGCCGCACGACATCAGCGTCGTCGGCTTCGACGACATCCCCGAAGCGGCGTACTTCACGCCGCCGCTGACCACCGTTCGTCAGGACTTCGCCGAGCTCGGGCGCCGCTGCCTCGGCATCCTACTCGCGCGAATCGAAGGGGGGGCCCAACCGACGCGGGTCGTGGTCCCCACCGAGCTCGTGGCGCGGGACTCGACCGGCGTCGCACGGCGGTGAGCTCGACGAAGCCGCGCGTTGGCGCTGCCTCAGAAGCTGACCTCGCCCTGAATTCGCACGACGTCCATATCCGGCCTGGAGCCCGCGTACGGCCCGCCCTGAATGATGTCGCTGCCCGCTACGATGGGCATACCCCAGGGCCACCGACCCGCGAGGGTCATGTTGTCCCCATAGCGATAGCGCGAGTATTGCAGGTAGATGCGCTCCCCCGAGAGAAAGTGCGTATAGAACGACAGGCGAGAGCTGATGGCGGAGAAGATGTACCCGCCATGGTCCATATCGTAGTTGACCGAGTCGTAACGCAACATCAACCCAACCCACTGCCAAGGGTTGTACTCGGCGTCGGCGCCCCACTTGAAGTGGGTGATCTTCTTCTGCGGTAGCGCCGAGTCGGCGGGAAGGTCCATGCTGGAATTGACGAGAAGCCCGAACGCGCTGACCTTCACGTCTGGCGACAGGCCTTTTGGCTTACCCAAGACGTTGTTGAGCGAGTTCTCGTACAGGAAGCCGAAGTTCAGCAGCTTGCCCGTGCCGGTGCTGTTCGCGGGGCTCCCGCTCCACCCCAGGTAATTGGTCGCGAGCCCTTCGGGGCTCAGACCATGAACGACCTCCACGCCTGCTTCCCCGAGCGCCCAGCCGTTCTTGATCGTGACGAACGAGGGCGAAAGCCAGAGGCGGCCCGCGTAGGGGAGCGCCAATTTGAGCTCGGCGCCGATGGTGTTGAGGCTCGCGCCTCGCGCGTTCGAATAGGACTTATCCGAAGAGGTTTGAAGGAGCAGGTTCGGATCGCGCGTCCACTGCGCGTTGTGGTGCAGACCCACCTCCACCACGTCTTGGTAGTTGAGCTGGAGGTGCGCGTAGTGAATGAGGTTCAGACCCACCCGGGCCTGGTAAGGTGGTGGCGCCAAGAGGCTGAAGCTGCCGTCGCGGCCCGTGCCGAAGCCTTGAACGAGCGTCGCCTTGACGTCGTCCGTGAGTGGGACGGTGAGCTTCAGTTGCTCGCCTAATTGGCGGTACTGGCCGAGCGTGTACGTGTCGTACTTTTCGTGTCGGCCGAACTTGGGCCACCAACTGCCGACCGAGAAGGCGACGTTCGGTTTGCGCCCGGCGATGTTCAGATCCGTATCGAGGGTCAGGTACGCAATACCCGGTACCCACGCCGAGTCGGGATTTCGGAAGCCCGCGCCCGTAAACCAGTAGCCCATCCAGCCGATGGTCATCTGCACGTGCTTCTTCTTCGCGTGGAAGAAGAGCTCCGCCCAGTCTTGTTCTTGAAGACGCGTGTAGCCGAAGCTGTAGTAGTTCGAATCGACGGTGCGATTCGGGCCGTACGAGATCTGCGTCTCTGGACTGCCGGCGAGGTTGTCTGGTCCTGGACGAGAGCTGATTCCGAGCGCCATCGGGGCACGGAAGTAGCCGCTCGCGCCGGTTTCCCAACCCCCCTTGGCGTTGCTCTCCGGCTCGCTGGCGCTTCCGGTCGGGGCGTCGGCGGGTTTGACGGGAGACTCCACTGCCGAGCCGGTGCGACGCACGGGGGCTTCGTCCACGTCGCTTTCGGCGTTGGCGCTCGGAGCGGGGGACGCAGCCGCCGGCGGCGCCGAGGGCGCGTCCTCGCCGGGGGGCGTGGCGTCGTCGGCGGGGCCTTGGGCTTGGCTCGGCGTAGCGACGAGCGTTACTGCCACCGCGAGTAGCGCGGCGGCGTGGGTGATCTCGAGCGGCTTCATTTCCCGTACCCCGCTTGCGCGATCGCGGCGTGCAGGGAGCTCACTACCTCAGCGGTCGCGGCCTTGAGCGCGATGACACCTTCGTAAAAGCGCCCGCCGTCACCGTCGCTGTTGTCACCGCCGATGGCGAGAATCACCGAGCCCTGCTTCTGCATCGGCACGTAGCCCAACTTTTCGGGGCGGATTCCGTCGTACATTTCTTTGATGGTGGGCGCGGTGGCGTCACCGCCGTAGAGCGCGAACCGGCCCTTGCCGTTGTTCTTGTCTGCCGTGTCTCCGACGACGACGGCGGTCACGAAGTCATACTTCAGCGACGTATTCGTCGAGATGTTCGTGTCCGACCCGTTCTCCCATCCGGGATAGAGGCCGTTCTCCATGTCGGACATCACCCAGGGGCCGTCGCCGCTGCCCGAGCCCCAGATCACGCCCTGACCGAGGTAGACGGCCTCCATCGTGCCGTTGCCGTCGTTGTTCGCCGTGACTTCGGCGTTGCCGTAGTCGAAGCAGCAGCCGTTGATGAGATCGTGCTGGCTGCTGACCATGTACATCGTCTGCGGTTCGTCCCCCACGGGCACGCCGGACGGAAACTTCTCGGGGAAGGGGCAGTCGTTGCAGGCGGCGCGGTAGCCCTGGTTCGGACGGAACAGGATTCCGAACACGGAGCGCTGATTGATCGTTACCGGCAGCGCGCTCGCGTTCGCGGGGGTGGAGGGCGTCGGCTTCGCACTGCCCGGAGGCGCCACCGTGAGGTGGTTGCCGTACCCTGATTGATCGTAGATCACGCTGATTTTGCACTCGCTGTTGCCGCAGAAGGCGACGTGCGCGGGCCCGTCCGCGTAGCCGTCCACCTGGCCCACGTCCACCGTCGTGTTGCCCTTCTGGAGCTGGTAAAGCGGACCTGCGTAGCCGGGCACGAGGTTTCGGACGGTGCTGTGCGCGGACACACATTCGTTGCCGGCCTTGCCCAGAATGTCGCAAGGGAGGGGCGCCGTGTTGGCGGGAGGGGGACCGCTGCCCGTGCCGGCCATGCTCGAAGCGCCGGCCATGCTCGAAGCGCCGGCCATGCTCGAAGCGCCGGCCATGCTCGAAGCGCCGCCCGAGCCGCGGAGACTCGCCACCGGGTATTCGCCGCAGGCCACTTGCATGAGCCCCAGATACGCCGCGACCACAGCAACCGACAGACGCAAGGCGGTAGACGTTTCTCCGTTCAAAGCGATATCTCCATGGCGCTCGGGGCTCGGGTCTTGGTCGGCAACCGGTCGCGCGTGTTGGGATATGGATGTTAGCGCAAACATCAAGCGTTTGCCAAGGCAATTTGCGGGTGCGATCATGAACGTGAATCATTGTCAGACACGCTAGCAAGGCCCGTGCAGACGAAAAATTCGACTCGGCTCACACTGCCGCGGCCGGAAGGTTCTGGGGCTAAAAATAGATGAGCCATTTCTATCTCGCCCTGTAACTGGCTTGTAAACGTCGAGTCGCCGCCTGGATGCGGCTCGTCGCCTCGAAGCGATTTGTGGCTCGTTTCGATGCAGCAAACTCCCACTCACGTCATGAAGCTTACTCAACGACCGAGTCTTGACACGTTTCATGTTAGCGTTCACACTGAGTCACTCCCAGGCGTTTTTCGCCGGGTCACTATTCGGAGGCTGATGATGATTTCTCGTCGTTTCGTTATTCCTTTCGGGGCCTCCGTCATTCCGTTGGCCGCTTCGGTGGCCGCGATCGCGTGCAGTGATCCCGGCGAGACCGGAGGCACGGGTGGCAGCGGACCGGGCGTGGCTGGCTCCTCTATGGCCGGCTCGCCGGCGGGCGGCAGCGCGCCTGTCGGCGGCGTCGGCAACACCGCGGGCGGGCCGACCGCGGGCACCGCCGGTGCCAACGGTGGCTCTTCTTCCGGAGCGTCCGGCGGTGGCGCCGGTGGGAGCCCGGCTGGTGGCGCCGGTGGGAGCGCGGCTGGTGGCCCTGCGGGCGGCTCCGCTGGCGCTGCTGGTTCCGGCGGCTCTGGCGGCGGTGGCAGCATGAATGCCGAAGGCCCCTGCGACGTCTACAAGAAGGCCGGCAACGAGTGCGTCGCTGCGTACAGCACCATTCGCCGCCTTTCGAGCGCCTACAAGGGGCCGCTCTACCAAGTTCGCAGCGGCAGCAATGCGATGAACACTGGCTCCGGCGGCATGCTGCACGACATTCCCATGACGGCGGACGGCTTCGGCGACGCGGCCGCACAGAACGCCGTGTGCCCCGCGACCACGACCTGCACCGTTGCCAAGCTCTACGACCAGTCGGGCCGCGGCAACGACCTCATCGTCGCTAAAGGCGGGCTGACGAACGGCGGGCAGTACGCTGCCCTGGACGACTTCGAGACGATCGCAAACAAGGGTCCGCTCATGGTGGCGGGCAAGTCCGTCTACTCGCTCTTCATGGAGGCCCGCCAGGGTTACCGCATCAGTACGGTGGGCGCCGGCATGCCGAGGGACGCCGAGCCGCAAGGCATCTACATGCTCGCGGACGGAACGCGCGCTGGCACCGCCTGCTGTTGGGACTTCGGCAACGTCACCACGAACCCCAAGTCCTACGCGGAGATGAACACGTTGTTCTTCGGTTCGGCCTTCTGGGGCCGGGGCGCCGGCAATGGCCCCTGGTTCGGCGCGGACTTCGAGGCCGGCGTTTGGATGGGCGGCTCCAGGCCGGGTGAACCGGGCTGGGGCGGCTTGAACGACGCCAGGGATGCTCCGCCCAATATGAACAACCCTTCCATGAGGGTGAAGTACGCGCTGGGCTTCCTCAAGACGAGCACGACCTATGCGCTACGCATGGCCGACTTGGTCGCCGCTAACACGCTCACCACGGCGTACGAAGGCCCGTATCCGTCCACCAAGCACCCGGACAACCAGGGCGCCATCGTCCTGGGCGTGGGTGGAGACAACAGCAACAACTCCTTCGGCACCTTCTACGAAGGCGCGATCGTAAAGGGCTATCCCGCCGCCGCGACGGAGCAGGCCATCATGGACAACGTCAAGGCGGCTGGGTACGGGAAGTGAGCTTATTCGTGGCACGTCGTGTCATCGTGGGCGGCGCGCTCGCGCTCGTCGCGCCCGTAATCAGCTGCGGTGACTACTCCGCAGATCCGCCCGCCGCGGGCGGGTCGACGAGCGCCGCCGCCGGGTCCGTCACTGGCGGCTCGGCGGGCTCCATCGGTGTAATCCCGGGCGGTGCTTCGGGCGCCGGAGGCACGAGTGGCAGCGCGGGCAGCGGCTCGCCTGGAGCCGGCGGGCGTGAAACCCCGCCAGAAGCGTCGTGCGAGAGCGTCACCGCGTGCGGGGGAGAGGTAGCAGGCGTTTGGTTTGCTACTTCTTCCTGCTTGCCGGTGACGGGCATGGCGGACCTCGCCGAGCTGGGCATCGGCTGCAAAGTAGCGCCCGTCTCGGGCAAGCTCGCGGTCACGGGTAACCTGACCCTGGGTGCAGATGGCATGCTGTCGGACAACACCACCACCACCGGTGATGTCGTCATGGAGCTTGTGCCCGAGTGCTTGGACGTGTCCGGTACCAAGACGAAGTGCGACCGAATCAGTTCGCCGCTCAGCGCGGCGGGTTTCTCGGACATCACTTGCGTCGACTCCACCATGACGACTGGCGGCTGCACCTGCACCGGTAAAGTGATGCAGATGGGGAGCCTGGGGTGGATGGCCTTCGACCCCCCGAAAATGGGCACGTACAAGACCGCGAGCAACGTGCTCACGCTGACGACGAGCGTCAAAGCGCTCGACTATGCGTACTGCGTGGAGGGCAACTTCATGAAAGTGACGCCGTCCACCAAGACCGTCCTCGGACAGGTGGCGGGCACGGTCGTGTTCCAAAAGCAGCCGTAGGCCGCGCGGCGGGCTTGAGCTCCGGGTTCGCGTCCCGTGCCGAGCGCCGCCGCCTTGGCCCCCAAACGACTTGGCGCGAGCCTCTCACTCCGGCGAATAGGCCAGCGTCGTTCGACTCACTGCAGGCGCTCGGGCACGCCAAAGCGAACCCGAGCACGGCGGTGCGGCTCGCTCGCCCCGTTCACGTACCAACGCCGCGTCGAGCAAGGTGCCGCTGCCGCGGCGTCTCCGCAAGCTTCGTCAGGATTTCGTTCAGGCAACGCATCGTGTACCGGACGCCCTTGTCGACGCGGGTTTGAGTCGACTTGCCCCCGTCGTCCGTGTGGCAAATCGTGTCGTGGAAGCCGTCGTTCATGTCCGACCCCAAGTGTCGGTAATAGACGTGCGCAGCCGGGAGCGAAAACATGAAGACGCGACTCGGGTGCGCTCGCAGGCGAGGGCTAGCGTGAGCAGGTCGGCCATGGCCCCGCTGACCCCGGGAGCGGAGCTTCGCTCCCGTTGTCTTTGCCACGGTAGGAGCGAGCGGCGCTGAGAGCGCTCCCGTACAAGCGACGCTCCAGGCAGCCAGAACGACACCGAACGCGACCGCGTGTCGTGGGGATAGCTATCATGGGAAGCGACCGCGGCACTGACGAGTGGCGCCTGACATTCGGCTCGGTTCGCCGGCACCCCGAGGTTCTGAAGTCGGCGGATTTCTCGGAGCGCCGGCATTCAATCAGTGGCGAACACCGCGAACATCCATCGAAAAATCTCGACGGATAGTAGCCTGTCCGTTCACGGCGCAAAGTTCCCGAAGAGCCTTGTGACGCGACGCGCTTAGGCATGGAGGAAACGCGCGCGCCGCGGATCGTCGTCCGACGACGACGGAAAGACTCTTCACCTGCCACTGCTTTGTCGAGCCCAGATGCAAATGAACATGACGGAGCCCGAGCTGGCCCTCGCGTTGATGGAGCAGCGTCCCGGAGCCGCCCGTGTGGCAATGAAGCGCTTCTCGCCGCTCGTTCACAGCGTGCTCAAGCGCGGACTAGGGGCGTCCCCCGAGCTAGAGGACGTGCAACAGGAAGTCTTCATGTGCGTGTTTCGGCGCATCTCCACGCTGCGGGATCCCGTCGCCCTCAAGGGGTTCGTGATGGGCATCGCGTTCAACATCATCTTCTTGGAGCGCCGTCGCCGAAAGCAGCGCAGCCGTGTGAGCCTCGAACAGCCCATGGTTTTCGACCTGCAACAGGGGCGTTCCACGACCGGAATGCACGCAGCGTGGATGCGGCTCGAGTCATTGCTCGCCCGCCTGCGCGAGAGGGATCGCGCCGCCTTCGTCCTCCGCTTCATCGAGCGCCGGTCGACCAACGAGGTCGCGACCATGCTCGGGCTTTCGGTGGCCACCGCGAGGCGTTCTTTTTCCTACGCGTGGAAGCGCGTGACCGCCTGGGCGGAGCGCGATCCGTTTCTGGCGGAGTACTTCGACCGGAAGCTCAAGCTGCGTCTCAACTGACCGGCGGGAGGCCGCGCCGGCAACGTCTGGCGAGCGAAGCACGCAACGGCCAGCAGGTGCAGAAAATCTCGCCCCGAGAGCGTTCAGCCGCTAGAATCGCCACCGTGCGCCGTCGGCTTTTCGGATTGATGGGGGCAAAGCCGTCGCGCCTCGCTTGCCTGTGCCTCACGCTTGCCGCGTGTGAATCTCGGCTGGTCGTGGGGGAGCTGGCCTGCCCAGAGACTGTAGGTGGTGCGCCCGCGATGTCGGACGGCGGCGTCATCAACGATGGCGGTTTGCTCGTGCCGTGGCAAACGAGCTTCGAAGACGGGTTCTGCGGCTACTATCGAGACGGCGGCTTCTGCTACGAGGACCTGGGGCGCATCTCCGAGTACCGCTTGGTCACTTCCCCAACGCGCACCGGCTCACTGGCGGCCGCCTTCGACCTCGGGGTGGACGGGACGGACGACTCGACTCATCAAGCGCGTTGCGTACGTGAAGGCGAGCTTCCGGACGAAGCGACCTACGGCGCCTGGTACTACATTCCCTCCGGCTCTTCGGACCCGGTCAATTGGAACCTCATCCACTTCCAAGGCGGCGTTCCGGGCGAAAGGCTCCCGGGGACGTGGGACGTGAACGTGGGCCAAAGCGAAGAGGGGGAGCTCTCGCTTTACGTCGCGAACCTCCGTGGGCTGGAGGACTATAGCGCTGAGGAGCCCGTGCCTCTCCCGACGGATCGCTGGTTTCACATCGAGTTTTATTTGAAGCGCGCCGCCGACGAAACCGGCGAGATAGCACTCTTCCAGGACGGCCAGGAGCTCCTTCGGGTGTCGGGGATCGTGACGGACGACAACCCATTCTCGCAGTGGTACGTGGGCAACTACACGATCGCCATAACGCCCTCGCGCTCCACGTTGTATGTGGACGACGTCAGCATTCGCCTTGGCCAGTAGCAAGCGGCGGCTTCTCGCAGCGTGGGTGGTGTGGGTCGTTGCTGCATGGCGGCCCGCGACGGCGGAGGCGCAAACGTTGCCGGTGGAGCTGAGCTGGGTTGCTCCGGAAGAGTGCCCCAGTCGCAGCGAGGTGTTGGCGCGTGTTCGTGAGCTCGTCGGGTCCGCTGGCGACGGGGCGCCGGTCGTGGCCGCCGAGGGCGAAATCAGAAAGGTGGGGGGAGCCTTCGAGCTCCGCCTCCTGACGGAGCAAGAGGGCCAGCGAGGCGAGCGGCTCGTCCGCTCCGCGAAGTGTGCGGACCTTCGCGGCGTCGCGGCAGTGACGCTGACGTTGCTACTGACCTCTGGCCAGCCTTCCGAGCCGACGCCGAGCGAGCCATCGACCGCGCCGGAACCGGCGCCGCCTAGCGCGCCAGAGCCTCCCACGCCCACTGCCCCTCCGGATGCGCCTGCCCCGAAGCAGGCTTCGCAGAAACGGTCCTGGCGGCTGTTGCTCGCGGCGCCGCAGCTCGCGCTGCAGTTCGGCCCCCTGCCCACGCCCGCTGCCATGCTCTCGGTTGGCGTCGGCGTGGAGGGCGCTTGGTGGTCCGTTCGCGTGCTCGGGCAGTGGGGGGACGCGCAGCGTATCGCTGCCCTCGCTGACGGCTACGGCGCCCGCGCGAGGCGGGACACCTTGGGGCTGTGGGCGTGTACGGAGCACCGGCTGAGCGGGCTCCGGGTCGCTCCCTGCCTGCAAGGCTCCGCGGCGTGGCTACGAGTCGAGGGCTATGGGCCTGCGATTCGAGCGGAAGAGCAAACGAAGCTCTCTTGGAGCGTCGGGGTGGGGGTCGTGGGGCGGGCACCCCTCACGAGCTGGCTCGCGCTCATGTTGGGAGTCGCGGGTCAGATCGAGCTGAACCGTCCCGAGCTTTGGATAAATCCGAGCACGAGCCGTCAGCTGGAAGGGGTGAGCGTCGGGCAGGTTCGCCGTTTGGCGCCTGTTTCCGCGACGGTCCTCGTTGGCCCCGAGTGGATTTTTTGACGGAAGCTGCGCCCCCACGCCACTGCCTGCTGTGAATGGTCGAAGGGCATTCGGCTGCCAGCGAGCTTCCGACCACGGAAGACTCGAACGGGCAGACGCAAGAGGTTCCCCCTTTTGCGGTCGTGTACGAACGCTATTTCGATCTGGTGTGGACGGCGGTGCGCCACCTGGGCGTGCCTGAGCAGGTGGTCGAAGACGTGGTGCAGGAAGTTTTCGTCGTCATTAATGCCCGCCTCCCGACTTTGCAGCGGGTCGAATCGCTGCGCAGCTGGGTCTACAGCGTCACGCGTCGCGTGGTGAGCACGCACCGCCGTGCGCAGCGGGTCCGTAGTGTTTCCGGGGCCCAGTATGCGGAGGTCGCTCGGCTCACGGAGCGGCTTCCACCCACGCCGCTCCAGCTTTGGGAGCTCGCAGATCGACAACGCTTGCTCGTGCGCTTGCTGGCGGAGCTGGACGAGAGCAAGCGGGAGGTCTTCTTGCTGATGGAGCTCGAGGGATTCACCGCTCCCGAAATCGCCGAAGCCCTCGAGATTCCGCTCAATACCGTTTACTCCCGGCTGCGCAGCGCCCGTCAGGTGTTCGAGCAGGCCTTGGCGCGCTACGCCGCGCAGCAGAAGGGGTCCGTGTAATGTCCGAGCTGAGCTCAGAGGCACGCGCGCTCGTCGGCGACGCCCGCGGTGTGCTCCGTCCGACCGTCGAAGATCGCGCTCGAATGGCGTCGAGGCTCGCGCGGCGCCTAGGCGCAGCCGTCGTTCTCGTCCCGCACCCGACGTTCGCTGCCGCCAAGTCGGCTACCGTGTCGAAACTGTCGTCCTTCGTCGCGGCGTTGGGGCTACTCGGCGCCGGCGCGAGCTACATGCTCGTCCGCTCCGCAGACGTCGCCCCGCTGGCGTCCGCGCCGGTGCATGCGGCCGGTTTTCACGGCAGCGAATCGGCTGCGACCTCGCCGTGCGTGGCGGTCCCGCCACAAGGCGCCGAGGCCGAGCTTCCACCCGCGCCGACACCGCCAGTGGACACACGGAGGGCGACGCCCCACGATCGATTGGCCCAAGAGGTGGAGCTTTTGTCGCGCGCGACGAGCCAGCTTCGGGGCGGTAACGCGTCACTCGCGCTCGAGCTGCTCGAGCAGCACCGCCGCCAGTTTCCCGCCGGACAATTGGTGGAAGAGCGCAGGGCGGCACGCGCGCAGGCTTTGTGTGCTCTGGGCGATCGCAGCGGCGCGGAAGTGGAGCTGGCGCGCTTGGCGCGTAGCGCGCCACGTTCGCCTCACGTCGTGCGCGCTCAGCGTGCTTGTGGGCTCTAGCGCTCGCCGTCTCCGATCGGCGACTTTCGTGCGAATGCTCTCATCTGAGGGTCCATGAAAGAAAAGTCGATCACTTTGATGTGCTGTCGTCACTAACCCTCTGAGTCTCGCGGTTCGAGCGTTTCACGGTGGCCCACGTTACGGCCTTCGCAGATCTGCCAACCATCAGACGTGACTCATGACGTCGGCGTTTCGAATTCGGAGAATGTTCATGCGGCAATCAGTTCTTGGGCTTGC
>JAQSWN010000388.1 GCA_029266615.1 Polyangiaceae bacterium | reverse complement strand
CGCAGCGCGGTCGCGACGACGACGGCCAGCACCCCCAGTGCCGTGACGAATCCGCCGCCCTTCTCCAGGCCGGACAGCACGCGCTCTCCGATGAGCACGAGCACGAGGCCGCCCAAGTACACGGGCAGGATGAAGCCTGGCGCGCCACTGCCGACGGACACCGCGGAGAGGCCGGATTTGGGCTGCCCTACGGGGCTGGACGGGCTCATTGCCACCTCCGGGCCTCGAGCACTTTGATCGAAGCGAACAGGAACGCGTAAGTGAACAGCACGTAAAACACCACGCCCGAGGGCAGCAAAATACCGTTCATGAACGGCCGGAAATTTTCGTGATGTACCGCCAGCCCGGACAGAAATTGGTTGAGCGGCGGCTCGGTCGCCTTGGCGACCATCCAGAGCAGCACGAACACGGCCGCGATCACGGTGCTAATCACGACCGCCACCATCTGCGAGGTAGCGAGCGCGGAGCCGAAGATGCCAATCGACGTGAGCGCGGCGCCGAGCAGCAGCAACCCGACATAGCCGACTACGACGTGGCCCATCGCCACCTTGCCGTGCACGAAGATCCACGCCGGCATGTACGCAGAGAGCAAGGTCGTGATCGCGAGCACGCCAAAAGCGGCCAAAAACTTACCGATCACGATGTCCCGGTCCTTGACCGGGGACGTGTTGAGCAGCACCAGGGTGCCGCTCTGCCGCTCTTCCGCGAGGGAGCGGATCGTCAACACGATGGCGGCGATCATCGTCACACCGGACGTGTTGTAGAAGAACTGGGTCAGCACTTGGCCGCTCAGCAGCTTCTTGTCCAAGCCGTTGTTGAAGTTGAACCAAAGGCCGTCGACGAGCAGCGCGCCCGCGATGAGCACCGGTCCCATCCAGGAGCGAAAGTAAGAGCCGAACTCGCGCCGCGCGATCAAGAGCGCCGTGCTCATGCCGCACCTCCCTCTTCCACCTTGGGCGCTTCGGCGCCATCGCCCTCTTTGCGGCGCTTCTTCTTGCGCCGCGCCGGGGCGTCCTCGCCCGTCTCGCCCAGGAGCTCCAGAAACATGCTTTCCAGTTGTTGCTCGCGCCCGAGGGCGATGACGCCCACGTTCGCTTGCACCAGGGCGCGACACAGCGCGTCCCGCAGGTCGCCCTCGCCCCGCACACTGATGGAAGCTACACCGTCCCCGCGCTCGGCGGACTTGGTGCGCTCGGCCAGGCTTACGCCCGGCACCTGCTGGGCGATTTCGATGGCGCGCGCCGCAGCGGTGTCCTCGCTGGCCCCCGCGACCCGCACCGTCACCGCGACGCGAGCGCCCTGCCGGAGCTCGCTCGAGAGCGCGCTCTCCGTGCCGGACCACTCGATCTTGCCCGCCTTGATGACCATGATGCGGTCACAGGTCTCGCTGATCTCCGAGAGGATATGACTGGACAGCACGACCGTGTGCTCTCCTTTCAAGTTCTTCACCAGCTCGCGCATCTCCACGATTTGGACCGGGTCCAAGCCTGAAATGGGCTCGTCCAGCACGACGAAGTCGGGCGCGTGCACGATGGCCTGGGCGATGCCAACGCGCTGCTTGTAGCCGTGGGAGAGCGCGCCGATGATTTTCTTGGCGACGTCCCCCAGCTCCGTAAGCTCCACCGCTTCCGCGACGAGCTTGGCCGTTCGCGCGCTCGGCACCCCCCGGAGCCGCGCCGCGAACGTCAGGTAGTCGTTCACGCTCAGGTCGTCGTAGAGGGGCGGGCGGTCCGGCAGGTAGCCGACCTTCTGCTTGACCAGGTCCGGGCGCTCGACGACGTCCACCCCGCCGACCTTGACGGAGCCGCTGGTCGGCAGGAGGTCGCACGCCAAGATGCGCAGCGTCGTGGTCTTGCCCGCGCCGTTGAGGCCCAAAAGGCCGATGATTTCCCCACGTTCGATGCTCGTGGTCAGCGGTCCAACGGCCCGCTGATCGCCGTAGTACTTGTAGAGCTCCTGGATTTCGATCACGCAGAGCCTCAGTCTGAAAGAGGTGCCTACCCATGGCGACAGCCGCCCGCTAGCGGTCTCGGCGGTTACCACAAAGCTTCGGCGCGGTGTTACCAAGAACCTCGCCCCGTTATTCCCGAAAGCGACTTGAAGGCCGCTCCCAGCAGTCACATCGAAGCTTTACGAAATGCCGAATAGCTCCGAAACCCACGCAGAATCGCTGGAGCAGCGCATCCTGGGCGCCGCTCGTGAGCTGGGGTTCGTGCGCGCCGGAATCGCACGTGCGGAGCGCGCCGAACAGGCGGCCGAGCGATTGCAGTCCTGGCTTTCGGCGGGTCACCACGGCGAGATGCAGTACATGGCCGGCGGGCTCGATCGCGCGGCGCCTTCCAGCTTGCTGGAGCCGGCTCAGAGCGTGCTCGTCGTTGCCCTTCCGTACGGATCGACGACGCCGCTGCGGCGGAGCGCCACAGGGCCGGCCCTCACCGGTCGCGTGGCGCGCTACGCCCTAGGCGAGGACTACCACCGTGTGCTCAAAGCGAAGCTTGCGCGACTCGGCGAGGCCATCGACGCGCTGGTGGGACGACCGGTCGAGCGACGCGCCTGCGTGGATAGCGCACCGCTGCTCGAGCGCGATTTCGCGGTGCGCGCTGGGCTTGGCTTTGCCGCGAAATCCACGCTCACGATTCTGCCTGGCGTCGGGAGCTTCGTGCTGCTTGGCGAGCTGCTGCTGGACCTGCCGCTCACCCCGACGAGCGCCCCCGCCACGAGCGGTTGCGGCGCCTGCACGACGTGCCTCACCGCGTGCCCGACCGGCGCCTTCGTCGGGCCGCACGTGCTCGACGCGCGCCGCTGCATTTCCTATCTCACCATCGAGCTGAAAGGTGCCATGCCCCGCGAGCTGCGCCCGCTGATTGGCACGCACGTGTTCGGCTGCGACATCTGTCAAGACGTGTGCCCGTGGAACCGTACCCGGCACGCCGCGGCACGCGACGAAGAGCTCGGTTTCCGCCCGGAGCTCGCCGAGCCGGATCTCGTCGAGCTCCTCTTCCTGACTTCTTCGGGCTATCGCCGGCTCGTGCGGGGCACCGCGCTTTCGCGCGTGAGCCGCGCTCGCTTGTCGCGCAACGCCGCGGTGGCGCTCGGCAATACGAAGAGCCCTTCCGCGGAAGCGCCTCTCGCCCGCGCGCTGCTCACGCACGGCAGCGAGCTGACGCGCGAGCACGCCGCGTGGGCGCTCGGAGCGCTCGGCGTGCCACTCAGCGAAGGCCGTGTTGCGCTCGAGCAAGCGGCGCAGGGCGACCCCCAGCTCGAGGTGCGCGACGAAGCACTGCGCTCGCTCGCGCTGCTTTAGGGCTCGGCGGGGATGCCGACGGCGGCGCGCTGCTCTTTCGTGTAGCGGACGTCGAAGTCCCACAGAGTTCGAGGAAAAACCGGAGAGGCGACCAAGTCGCGCAGCAAGCGATGCGTGAGCTCCGGGTGCTCGTCTGCGACGTTCTTCGCGTCGGGATCTTCGGCGCGCAGATCGTAAAGCTCTGGCAGCGCGGCCTCCAGCGAGAGAACGAGCTTGTAGTCGCGCTGGGGCGCGATCATGCCGATGCGCACGAGCATGTCTTTGGAAGCGCCAACCAACAAGATCGGCAAACGACGCGGGGGTGGCTTTTCCAGCAAGTGCTCGACCAAATCCTGGCCCGCGTAGCCGTTAAGCTCCGTGCGAGGCAGCATGTACCGAGCCAGGGTCGGCGGCACGTCCACGAGGGACACGCGCTCCTTCACCTCGCGCGGGGGCAGCCCCGGGGCCTTGAGCACGAGCGGCACGCGAACCAAGTTCTCCCATAGAAATACGGAGTGAACCCAGAATCCGTCGCGCCCGAGCGACTCTCCGTGATCACTGAGGAAGAGAACGACGGTGCTGTCCAAGAGCTTCCTGCGCTCGAGCTCGCGCATCAGGCGCCCGAGTTCGGCGTCCACCGACGCGGCGACGCCGCGATAACGGTAAGGCAATTTCTCCGGATCGTCCTTGATTTGGAAGCGTTGCAGCGCGGCGTCCACGTGGGGCGCCGACAGCTCGCGCCAATTGTGCAAATCGAAGT
>JAQSWN010000387.1 GCA_029266615.1 Polyangiaceae bacterium | reverse complement strand
TACAATGGTCCGTATCTCGCGCAAGAGTGCGTCGATCAAACGGCCTGTCAGGATCTCAGCAACGGGGCCGTTTGCACCGCTCTGCCTTGCGATGCGGGCAGCACCGTGTGCCTCGGCAACAAGGTCGGCGTTTGCGCGGCGGACGGCCAAACCCTCGGCAAAATCACGGAGGATTGCAGCGCGGCCGCCAGCATCTGCGGAGCGGACTTGAAATGCGCGAAGACGGCGGTGGACATCCTCGGCGTCGCGGAAAGCGTCGAGGGAGTCGGCAGCACCAGCTTCATCGGCGACGTGATAGACGTGACGTCTTCCCGCAAGCTCACCGAGTTTTCGGTGAACTTGGTGCTCGGTGGCCCGCGCGAGCTGCGCTGGGTAGTGTACGAGCAAACCGGCACGACGTTCACGGCTCGGGTCGACAAGCTCGTGCCGAACGTGACGAGCACCGGTTTCGTTAGCTCGGGCGCGCTCAGCTATGCGCTCAAAGCCGGTAAGCGTTACTTGCTGGGCGTGGCCATCTCCGGGGGAGACGGCGTCGCCTACTACGACACCGCGCCCACGCCGGCTACTTCTACGGGCAATACGCCTACCAGATGAAGGCCTCCACCGACGTGCCATAAGGGGCTTCAGCGGGGGAGTCGCTCGAGCAGCCGCGCCTGGAGGGGCTGCTCGGCGACGTGCATCTTGCGCGTCGCCTCGTCCACACCGAAGTAACTTGCCCGGTCCACTTCCGGGAAGTGCTGCAGCTTGCCCGAGCGGGGCGGCCACTCCAGTGGAAAGGTGTTGCTCTGAAAGCCGGCGAGCTCGAGGCTTCCGGGGAGCGCCCACGCGTGAATGAGCTTGCCGCCTTTGTTCTTCACGGTGCCGAGCGGCAGGGGCTCGCCGCTCGGCGGATCGATACCCAGCTCCTCGCGAAATTCGCGCCGCGCGGCCTGGAGCGGATCCTCGCTCGGTTCAAGCTCGCCCTTGGGTATGAACCAGGCGCCGTCGTCCTTCTTCGCCCAAAACGGGCCCCCCGGGTGCACCAGTAGCACTTCCAAAGAGGCGCCCGCGCCTCGGTAAACGAGCAGTCCCGCGCTTTGCTTGGCCATCGCGGCGCCCGGCTACTTCTTCTTCTTGAGCTCTTCGCTGGCCTCTTTGGCTTGCTTGCCAATCGGGCCCGTGGGGTCGAGCTTCTGCGCGTTGCCGAGCGACTCCAGCGCGCGCTTCTTGTCCTTCTTCTCGAGGTGCCGACCGAGGTAGTAGTGCGCGGGAGCGAACTTGTCGTCCAGCTTGAGCGCCGCCTCGTAGTCGGCCTGTGCGCCCGCGTCGTCTCCGAAGTCGTGCCGGCAAACGCCACGGCGCGTGTGCAGATCCGCGCTGTCCTTCAGCTTGAGGGCGCGATCCAGAGCGGCGATGCAATCCGGAAACGACTTGAGCCGCCCGAAGCGCACACCGAGCGCCGCGAGCAGCGTCGGGTCTTCCACGTTTTGCACGGCGCGCAGTTGGCTGAGCGCGTCGTCGCGCTTCCCGGCGGCGGTCAGGTACTCTGCGTACGTGATGCGAAGCTGCGCGTCGTCCGGCCGCGCCTTCACGGCCGCTCCATACGCGTTCATCGCCTCTTCCTTCTTACCCAGCGCCTCCAACGAAAGGGCGCGGTTCAGCAGTAGCTCCGGCGACTTGGGGTTCGCTTTCAGCCCCTGCTCGGCGGTGGCGAGGGCGCCCGCGGCGTCCTTTTGGTCGTACTGCGCGCCGGAGAGGTTGACCGCGGCTTCGGCCAGCTTCGGATCCAGCTCGAGCGCCTTCTTGTACTGCGCCATGGCGCCCGGGACGTCCCCGAGCCCGTCCATAGCGACGCCGAGGTAGAAGGCAGCCTGCGGATCCTTGGGGTCGCTCGTGGCCGCTTCGGCGAGCAGCTTCTTCGCCCCCGCGAAATCTTGCTTCTCGATCGCCGACATCCCCTGCTTCACGAGGTCGCTCGACGGCGCGACGACCGCGTCTTTGTTGGGCTTCGTCGGCGCGGGGTCGTCGAGCGGGGGCGGCTCGTCCGGCGCTTGCGGCGGAGGATTCGAGCTACAAGCGGCGAGCGCCAGCCACGTCGAAGACAAAGCAGCGCGGAGGGCGCGGGACAAGTTCATGTTGCGGCCTACTTAAGCACGGAAATACGCGCGATTATTTGCCTTTTTCCAGGTGCGCGACCGTCGAGAGGATCCGAGCCTTCACTTCTTCGATGCGCTCGGGGGACGCAATCTTGGCTCCGGAAGTGTCGGTTACGTAGAAAACGTCTGCGACCTGCGTGCCCTCGGTGTTGATCTTGGCCAGCGAGATCTGAAGGTCCAGGTGGACGAGCGTGTTGGCGAGCCAGAAGAGCAGACCGAGCTGGTCCTTGGTCGTGACCTCGATCACGGAGTGACCGGTGGCGCACCGATTGTCGATGTTCACCTCCGTGGGCACGTTGGGAGTCGGCCGATCCGACCAGCGTGAGGAGCGCGACGCACCGCCCGTAACGAGCTCACCCGGAGAGAGCTCCATGCCCAGGAGGCGGGAGAAATCCCGCTCCAACTTGGGGAGCGCAGAGGTGACGCCTTCGATGCTTTCGCCGGCGCGAACCCAGAACAAATCCAGCGCGCGCATGCGCCCGAACTGGTCCGTCCAAGAATAAACCTGAGCGCTGATCACCTTGCAGCGGGCGGCGGTGAGCGTGGCCGTGATCATCGCCAACAGGCCCGGACGATCGTCGGCGATGAAGCCGACCTCGACGTACGGATCGTTGGTCGTCATCACCGTCACGTTGACTTGCTTCATCTGCGCTTGCCGCGCGAAGCGTGAGTGACGAACGATGTCCGGCGGATCGTTGGAGTAAATGTATCGCTCTGGCATCGCGGCCAAGAAGTGATCCAAAAACTCTCGTTCTCCGCGCTCGGGGCACAGCGCCCTCACCTCTTCGCGGATCTGCTCCAGGCGCTCTTGCCCGCGCTGCACCGTGCCGGCGGTGAAGAAGCGGAAGGTGTGCACGTACAGCTCCTCCAGCACGCGCGCCTTCCAGTTGGTGAGCGCGGTGGGGCTGGTGGTGGAGACGTCGCAAATCGTGAGCAGGTAGAGCTCACGAAGCCCCTCGGGGCCGTGCAAATCATGGGCGAAGAGCTCGATTGTCTTCGGGTCGTCGATGTCCCGGCGCGTGGCGACGTGGTACATCTTCAAGTGGGTGAGGATGAGCTGCCCGACCTCGCGCGCGTCCGACTCGGAGACGCCGAGGCGGAGCAAAATCGTCTTGGACAGCTCCATGCCCCGCTGGTCGTGGTTCTTGCCGCCGATGTCCTTGCCGATGTCGTGCAGCAGCGCCGCAAAGAACAAGACCACCGGCCGCGTCACCTCCGCCGCGAGGCGCGCGCAGGCGGTCCACCGCCGCCACCGAGTGCACGTCCACCGTGTACACGTGGTAGACGTCGTGATGCACGCGGCCGACCACCGGCGCAAACTCGGGAATCATCGCCACGAGCAGGCCGACGTCGTGCAGCTCCTTGAGCACGGAGCCGTCCTTGGTTTGCGTGCGCTGCGCGGTCGTCACCAAGCGAATGAACAGGCGCGCCGCTTCCTCGCTCTTGCGGAGCTCCTCGCCGAACGTCGGTGAGCTCGCAACCCGCGCGATGGCGTCCCGCGCAAAGCCGTACACCGGCAAATCGCGCTTCACCGCTTCGTCGTAGATTCGGAGCGCGATGACGGGCTCGGTCTCGAGCTGAGCCGGGTCCTCCAGCGACACCTGGCGGTTGGTCAGCTTGAGCCCCCGCCCCAAGGACTCTTCGCGCGGCCGGCGTTTGGGCGGCGGCGCCGCGCGCGATAGGAGCATCTCCCGCGCCTGGACCATGTTGCGCGCGTTGCGGTAGTACTCGCTCATGAACGCCTCGACGCCGGGGCCGCCGGTGCCATAGCCGAGGAGCTCCGCGACCGCTTCTTGCCGGTCGAAGCTGAGCCGATCCGAGCGACGGCCCGCATAAAGGTGGAGCAGATTTCGGACGCGCCAAGCCAGCGCGGCCGCGTTTTCGATTTGCTGCCACTCGCGAGGCAAGAGCACGCCGAGGCGCACGAGCTCCGAGAGGTGGTTCACGCGCCAACGCGCCCGCGCCGTCCAGTGCGCGATGTCCAGGTCGCGCAGGCCGCCGATGCCGTTCTTCACGTCCGGCTCCAGCAGGTACACGGAGCCACCGAAGCGCTCGGAGCGTTCCGCCGCGCGTTGTTCCATGCGATCCAAGAAGCGCTGGATGTTGCTGGCCCCGAACAACCCTTCGAAGGCTCGGCTCAGTAGCTTTTCCGTGCCGGCCTTGTCGCCAGCGACGACGCGCCAATCGAGCAGGGTCGTGGCGGTGGGCAGGTCCGTCCGCGCCAGCTCGATGAGCTCGGCCGCGCCGACGACTTGGTGGCCGATCATGAGGCCCGCGTCCCAGAGCGGGTAGAGGAGCGCCTCGGCCACGTTGCGCACCTTGTCCGGCCGGGCGGGCGTCAGCAGCCGCACGTCCAAGTCGCTGTGAAGCGAGAGCGCGCCGCGGCCGTAGCTACCTACCGCCGCGAGGCCGAGCTGCGCGAAGCTCACGTCCTTGTGCAGCTTGCCCTCGAGCGCTTTGAACAGCGAGCAGAGCAGGCCGTCGACCGCGCGGCTGTACCGCTCGGACGCTGGCAAGCCGGACTCCACCTTACCCCCACGGACCATCTCTTCGACGGCGCCGCGGTGGCGTTGGATGTACACCTTGATTTCGTCGAGCAGACCGGGGGAAGCGCGTTCGAGTGTCGGCCCCGAAACTGGGGCGGCGGAAGCGGGAGGGCTCATTGCTGGGCGTCGGTATCGGAGCCGAACGGCGAGCCGAACCGCAGGGAGTTATAGCGCTCTACCGGCCAGGGTCGCAAACTCGACGCGGAAAAGCGCGGCGGGGACGAAGTGCTAGGGTGTTTCGGCAATGGATCGACGAGGGTTCGCGTGGGTTGCCGCGGCGGGGGCGTTGGCTGTGCTCGGTCCGAAACCTGCCGCCGCCTCGCTATCACGAGCCGTCCGTTTGGAGGACCTCGTGAGCCGCAGCCAGTACGTGGTCGTGGCCGAGCCGCTGGACGGTGAGTCCGTGTGGGAGACGATCGGAAAGCGTCGCCACATCGTCACCTACACGCGCATCCGCGCCATCGAAGCACTCAGCGGCGAGGAGCCGAAACAGGAAGAGCTCATGGTGCGCACCCTCGGTGGTCGCATCGGCGATCTGGGCGAGCTCGTTCACGGCGAGGCGATGCTCACGTTGGGCCAGCGCTCGGTGCTGTTCACGATACCGGCGCGCGGCGCACTCGCCGTCACCGCCATGGCCCAGGGTCACTACCCGCTGGCGCGCGACCGAGCCGGAGACGAACGTCTGCAGCGCAGCCCCGCCGCAGTGGAGATTCTGGGAGAGCCCAGCGCCGCCGTGCAGCGGCTGCCAGGGTTGGATTTGCATGCGACGCGTCGCCTGCTCCGCCAGGTGCGAAAGTAATGCGCCGCGCGTTGCTCGCGGCCGCGCTCGGCGCCGCCGCGATGGCCATCGGTGCAGAGGCGCACGCCTTCTGCCTGACGCACGGCTGCAGCGAAAGCCGCGAGCCCTGCGAGTACGATTCGAAGACGGGTTGCTTGGTGAGCGGTCCCGTTCTGCACTGGGCCTCGAGCTGCGTGTCCTTCGACGTGCAGAAGGACGGCTCCCCCAAGCGCGGAATCACCTACGACGTCGCGCACGCAGCGATCACGGCGGGCTTCGCGCAGTGGTCGAACGCAAGCTGCGGAGAAGGCCGAAGTCCCAGCATCCGCATCAACGACTTCGGACCCGTGGAGTGCCGTACACCCGAGTACAGCGAGGACGGCCCCAACGCGAACGTGATCATGTTCCGCGACGACGACTGGCCGTACGACAACGCCATCGACACGCTGGCGCTCACTACGCTCACTTACGACGCCAAGAGCGGGGAGATCTACGACGCCGACATCGAGGTGAACACGTTCCAGTCGAACATGGCGATCAGCAACGTCGGTCCGTCCGACATCGACTTCAACTCCGTCATCACGCACGAGCTTGGCCACTTCCTGGGCCTTTCGCACTCGGGCGCGCAGGGCTCGACCATGCAACGCAGCTACGCGCCGGGCCAAACGGAGATGGCCAGCATCGAGTATGACGACGAGCGCGGCATTTGTGCGGCGCTGCCTCCCGACCGCATCCCGGAGGGCAGCAGCTGCGAGCCGCGCCACGGCTTCTCCAAAGAATGCGCCTTGCCAGAGTCGTGCGCGTTCGCGCCAGCGCGCTCGGGGTCTCCTCTGCCGGGCGCGCTCCTGGCGACGCTTTGGCTCAGCACGCTTCTGCGGGCGCGGCGGCGGACGAAACTTCGCCCTTGAGCCCCGCGACCTTGAGCAAGTCCAGGTCCTCGTTGGGGCCGGGGTTCGGCGTCGTCAGCAGCTTGTCCCCGTAGAAAATGCTGTTGGCGCCCGCGTAGAGAGCCATGAGCTGGGCTTCGCGCGGAAGGTCCGTGCGGCCGGCGCTCAGCCGCACCTTGGCGCGCGGCAGAAGGATGCGCGCGACCGCGATCATCCTCACGAGCTCCAGCGGATCGATCGGAGGCAGGGCCTCGAGGGGCGTCCCCTCCACTCGCACCAGCGCGTTGACGGGTACGCTCTCCGGCTGCGGATCGAGCTTCGCTATCTCCAGCAGCATCGCGCAGCGGTCGTCGATACCCTCGCCCATTCCGATGATGCCGCCAGTGCACACCGTGATCCCGGCGCTCCGCACGTTGGACAGCGTGTTCAAACGGTCCTGGTAGGTGCGGGTCGAGATGATCGACTTGTAGAACCCGGGCGACGTGTCCAGGTTGTGGTTGTATGCGTCCAGCCCTGCGTCAGCGAGCTTCTTGGCTTGCTCGGCGCTTAGCATGCCGAGCGTCACGCACGCCTCGAGCCCTTCGGCCTTCACGCCCTTCACCATCTCGATGACGCGATCGAACGCCGGACCGTCTTTCACCTCGCGCCAGGCCGCGCCCATGCAGAAGCGCGTCGACCCCGCCTCCTTGGCGCGCCGCGCGCTTTGGATGACGTCCTCTACCTTGAGCATGGCCTCGCCCGTCACCGCTTGGTGATGAGATGACTGAGGACAGTACGCGCAGTCCTCCGGACAGCCGCCGGTCTTGACGCTGAGCAGCGTACAGAGCTGCACCGTGTCCTCCGAATGGTGCTGGAGGTGCACCGCGCGGGCCCGATCGATCAGCTGAAACAGAGGCAAATCGTGCAGGGCGCGTACCTCCGCGAGGGTCCAGTCGTGGCGGAGGGCTTGCGGGGCGGCGGTTTGGACGGGGGCTGACATAGGGAGACCTTGGGACCTGCAGCGACGTGTAGCGTCACCGTGACCTGTCGTCCAGTTCGGGTTAGAGTCCCGGCAGATGT
>JAQSWN010000011.1 GCA_029266615.1 Polyangiaceae bacterium | reverse complement strand
GGGATCGTGACGAGCGGCGAGATGTCCGACAGCTCCAGCGTGGTGAGGGTGTCGACGTCCAGCGAGACCTCGCCCGCGTAGGAAATGCTGACCAGCTTCGCGAGCAGGGCGCTCTTCCCGAACTCGGTGCGGGCGTCGTAGATCTCGAACGCCTTGGGGCGCACTCCGAGCTTCGCGCGCACCGTGATCGGCATCTTGATGCCGATCATGTGCTGGCGGGTGGGCTGCTTGTAGCCTTTGTCGAACAGCTCGAAGTCGTTCGTTTCGGCGAGGAGCTCTGCGTCGACGTGGACCGGGTTCAAGGTGCCGGTGATCTTGGTGACCTTGGTGGAGGTGAGATTCCAGCGCGCCCACGACTCCGGCGACACGTTCAGGTCGCGCATCATCGAGTGGAACAGCATGCCCTTGCCGTCCACCTTCTCCACGTCGACCCGAACGCCCTCCGCGAACGGGCGAATGTGCCCGTTGTAGAGGTGCACGTCACCGTCTGCAAAGCGCATGTAGTAGTGCGGAATGTGCACTTCGTCGTCGATGAGCGAGACGTCGACGTCCAGCTTTTCGGCGAGCGTGATGTCGCCGAGAGCGATGCCTCCTCCAGTGAGCTTGCCTTGTACGGCCGGGAGCTTGTGAGTGCCGTCCCAGCGCACGCCGCCCGCAAATGCCACGAAGCCATGCAGCGGGGTTGCGCGCACGAAGCGATTCACGAGCGGAACCGGCGCGCGCACGACGACGTGCCCGTCTACGAGCGGCGGCTTGCCCTCCGACAGCACCAGCCGCATTTGCGACACTCGCGCCAGCACCGTACCCGGCTTGTCGTCGGAGGTCAGGTCGCAGCTCGGCCGCGTACCGGGCAACGGATCCAAATCCGCGCTGCCCATCAACGACAGGCGCCGAAGCAGCACGCTGCCTGGCTCGTAGTGCAACCGGAGATCCAGCCGGCACAGCGAGTCCTCTTCGTACACCGGCGGTAGGCTCGGGTCCGGCTCCTTCAAGAGCGGCGCATGACTGCGATCGACGCGGGTCGCGCCGGCGCGGAGGGCGACCTCGAAGGCGCCGCCCGGTTCCGCGAACACGTCCAAGTCGATGGCGTCCGTCTCGACCGCCACGCCGTCTATGTCGAGGCGGAAACGACCTTCACCCAGCGAGAGCGAGCCGAACGGCGCGTCTTTGGGGCGCTCTGTCTTGCTCTTCTTTTCGGGCAAGCGGTAGCGCAGATTCGCGAGCTTGCCGCCGCGAAGCACGATACGCGCGTCGGGCTGATCGATCTCGATGTCACCGAGGTCCAGCTTGCCGGCGAGGAGAGAAAAGAAGCGCGGTGTGACCGAGGCGCTCTTGGCCTTGAGGAACGGCCCGCCCCCGTCGGAGGCGGGGACGTTCAGGTTCTCGATCGCCAGCCGCAGGGGCAAGAGCCGCACCTTCACGTCGAAGGTCGCTGCCAAGCCGAGCTCCCGCTGCAAGACGGCGCTCGTCTGCTGCGCCGCCCAGCGCTCGGCCGGCGCCGAGCTCAAGAACGCCGCCAGCCCCACCGGAAATGCACCCAGAAACGCGAGCGCAAAGCAGAACAGGCGCGCCAGGGTGCGCACCGGGTCGCGCGGCTGGGTCGTTCCGGCCCGTAACACCTCGGTAGCCTATCTCCGAAGGCTTGGCACGGCTCGTTTTCTGCGTCAAAATCAGCAACTTCGCGGCGTATTCCGTTTTTCTTGCGTCTTTCGCACTTGCGCGTACAAAGGCCGGCCCGTTCTGCCCATGACGACCCCGTCCGAAGCCCCGCTCAGCGTGCCCGATCGCGACCGCGCCATTCACGCGTTGGAGCGCGCCGCCATCTGCGCGGAGCGCGGAGTCGCGGACCGGCCGGTCGTGCTCGTCGCCGCGGCGGACCTCGCGGGTCTCTCGGCCGCCGACATGCGGGGCTTGCTGGACCGCACCATTCTTGGCCAATACGCGGACGAGGGGCTGGACTCGCTGCTCGCCACGGGAGTGCTGGACTCGCTCTTGCCGGAGATCAAGGCTCTGGTCGGCTTTGGCGACGGCGAGTGGCGCCACAAGGACGTGTGGAAGCACACCAAGCAAGTGGTGGCGCAAAGCGTGCCTCGCCTGGAGGTGCGGTGGGGCGCGCTGTTCCATGACATTGGCAAGGTGAAGACGCGCAGCATCTCGCCGGACGGCGAGGTGCACTTCTTCGGCCACGCCGAGGTCGGCGCGCGCATGTTCGATAAGCTAGAGCGACGCAGCAAGTTGTTCGGGCACGAAGGCAGCCTGCGGGACGAGGTGCGTTTTCTGGTGCTGCACCACTTGCGCGCCTCGCAGTACGACGGCAAGTGGACGGACAGCGCCGTGCGCCGATTCGCGCGGGAGATTGGGCCCTCATTGGACAATCTCCTGTGCTTGTCCCGCGCGGACATCACCACCAAGCGCCCGGAGAAGAAGCGCCGCGGCATCAACATGATCAATGGCCTCGCTCAACGCATCGCGGAGCTCGCAGAGCTCGATGCGAAGCAGCCGCCGCTGCCGACCGGCTTGGGGACGGAGCTCATGAGCGCCTTCGGCATCCCCCCTTCCAAGAAGCTGGGCGATATCAAGCGCGCGCTGGAGCTCGCGGTAGATGCCGGAGAAATCGCGGAGCGGCTCGAGGCCGGCGCGTACGTTCAGTTCATTGCCGAGCGCAAGGCGCGCTTCGGCTTGGAATGAATCAGTCGCGGGCGCGCGAGGGCGCTTCGTAGCCGGCGGTCAGCGTCTTGAGCGCGTGCATCACGGCGACGCTCAGGTCTACCGAAGGGCGCGGCGTGAAGGCGCGCACGTGGCTCGGCTCGAGATCGACCTCGGTGTCGGCCTCTTCAACGGGCGGTAGCTCCTGGTCACTTCGCAGCTCGTCGCATGCAGCCATGTCCCACCATGCTCTTCCCCGGCGATGCCCACTGCACCGCCGCGACTCCTTCATAACACGCCGGCTCCCGCGGGGGCGCGGGGCGATTTGTGCCCGCGCTCGTCACCCCCGCAGATCCAAGAGCAAATCTGCCGCAAGCACGACGTGCTCCACCGGCTCCGAGCGAGCCACGATGGCGCGAACCTCCGTGAGGTAAGCCTTCTGCAGCTCGCGCAAACGCTCCAAGTCCACGGAGGAGACGCCGAGTAGGTTGTACATGAGCCCGCGGTCTCCGCCCTCGATGCGGGCCGCGCCGCGACGCAGCCACCACGCGCGCAAGCGCCGCGCTGCGTCCGGGTCGCGCCGCGTATCCAAGGCCATGACGTTCTCGATGTGCCAGCGCTCGTCACGCCAAACGATTTGTCCGCTAGCCGAGAGGCGCTGCAGGCATTGCGCCTCTTCCTCGGGCGTGATGCCAATACGGGCGGCAATCCAGCCGTCTTCGTGCCGGGGCTGCTCGGCGTAACTTGCGAGCTCCAGCGCGCGCAGCACGGCTTGGGACCACGGCTCCTCGTACGCGAGGCGGCGCGCGGCGGTGAGCCGCTCCCACGGCTCCTTGGCGCTCGGCAAGCCGCGCGGATCCGTGAGTTGCTCCAGAAAGTCCAAGAGCCGAAGGGAGGAGGCCTCCACGAGCCGCAAGAAGTCCGGCAGGCGTGGCTCCGCGTCTCCGGATAGAAAGCGCGCGATCGCGAAGCGACTCTTACCGGAGTAGCGCGCGAGCTCCACCACGCTCGTGCTGCCGCGCAGGTCGTTCAAAAACGCGGCGACGCCGGCGGGGGACGTCGGGTCCAGCTCCCCGAGCCAGCGCGGGGCGGTGCGGTAGAACTCGCGGAACGCCGCCGGGACGTCCACTCCGACCCGGGCCGCGACCTGCAGCGCGCGCGCGGCACTCGGAAAGCTGTGACCGCGCTCCCACTGGTGACACACGTTGCTCTTCGCGCCGAGCCGGCGGCACAGGGCCTGCTGAGAGCGCTTCCCTCGCAAACTTCGCAGCAATTCGGCCGAAAGTTGCTCATAATCCATGTGTAGTGATTCGCACGTTAACACGCGATTCGTGGCCATGAAATGTGCGAACTGGGCATTGCTCGTGGTGCCTTCGGGGCCTACCCTGAAGCTCATTCGGAGGGTCACGAAATGCGACTTCATCGACTTTCAGGCTTTGGTTTCGGTGCACTGGCGCTCGCGTTCGCTGCAGGGTGTAGCGGTGGGCAAACGGGGGATCTCTCCGGTAAGGGTGACCGCACCAATCAAAAGGTGGGCCACGAGACCTCCGGCGGCTGCGACGAACAGCGGACCGAGGTGGACTTCGACGAACCGACGGAAGCCGGCAGCGCGAACGAGCTGCTGAGCTACGCCGAGCGCACGTTCGACGCGCCACTGGCGTGGAAAGGAGGCGACTCCGGACAATTTTGGAGCGCGGGCCCAGAGTCGGGTACGGGCGCCCTGCATATTGGCGTGGCGCGCGGCGCCAAAGCGTACCGAATCACGTACACGGAGCCGCAAAACGGCTCCGGGCAGGAGCTCGCAAGCGCCGTGCTGTGCCCTCCCCCGCGCTTGGGCGTGGAGGCGACCGTATCTGTCGTGACGGACGGCGGCGCGTTGGCCGAGTCGTTCGAAACCGTTCTGCGTTCGGAGACGCCAGGCGTCGCGATGCTCAACGTGCCCTTCGCCGTCTCGGAGCTCGAGGGCGAGCTCAGCGTAGACAGCTCGAACCCCAACGCGACGCTCGTTCAGCTCGGGCTCGACGCGATCCTCACCTCCGCCGGCACGACCGGAAGCATTTCCGGTATGGAGCAAGTGACCTCCGGCAGCGGCCCGAACGGGACCGTGTCAGCGCGACCCGCGGTGCTCGCGGTGTGGCCTGGCGTCGAGTCGTGTGCGGCGGGCGTCGGTCTGGAGGTCGCGCTCGACGACGACGTGCTGGGCGCTACCGGTGAGAGCCACTTGGCGGCCGTGACTCCGGCCGCGCCGGTGTCGGTAGACTGGCTGGATGGCTCGACGACGACGCTGAACGTCGACATCGCATCGACTGGCCCGGGCTGCTTCCGCGTCAGTAATTCCCCCGTGCCGGGCGATGCGGGCCCCGTGACGCAGTATCCGGTCATGGTCACGCTGCAAAGTGCGGACGGCAGATTGAACGGCACTTACGCCGGACAAGTCGAAGCGCGTGGCGGCGAAGGCTCGCAGAGCGTCGTGGCCGCGGTGATGTTGAACCTGCCCGCGGCGGACGTCGCGGAGAGCGGATTCTCGGACGTCTCTCTGCCAAGCGGCACCGAAACGGTGTCGTTGCAGTTCGAATCCAAAGCAAGCTCCGGGTTCGTTCGTTTGGTGGCGGTCAGCGCCTCGCCATGCGCCATGCAGTCATCCGGCTCCGGCTCCGGCTCCGGCACACCGGGTTGTGCCGGAGCGAACCAGCTGCAAGTCGAGGGCGCTTCTTGGAGTGATTGAAGCTCGTGATTGAACGCGAGCCGCTCACGGGTTTGCGGTGATAGCGCGACGCACGGCGGCGAGCGGCGCCGTGTTCGACAGCGCGAGCTTGCCTTGGCGGTCGCGTGTGACGCCCAAATCCGCGAACAGCGCGGCGAGGTCGAAGGCGCTGCCTCGCCGTGCGTGCCGAGCCGCGATGGGCGCGAGCGTGGGCGCCCCGAGCGCGTGATCGACGGCGCCCATCGCTTGCGCCAGCGACCACACCTCGCACGCGTTGCCCCCCGCTTCGCGGAGCGCTCGCAGGCCGACCTCCAAGCCGGCGCTGGGCCGGCGCTTGCGGGCCTCCACGTCGGCGACCAGGCACGCGATCGCCCCCCCCCAATACACCCCGCGAAAGTCCGTCGCGTGCTCGAGACCCGAGCGAGTGAAGGCGTCCACGCCTTGCGGCATGGACGAAAGAAACTCGTCCCAGAGCTCCGCCTCGGAATACAAGCCCGCGCGAGCTCGAATGATTGGCTCGTAATAAGTCGCGAGGCCTTCATCCAGCCATTTGCCCTCTTCGTAGAAGCTGGGAAACCCGAGATGGAAGAGCTCGTGGACCAGGATCCAATCCGAGTAGAGCGCACGAGCGGGGGCGTGCTGTCCGAGCAAGAGCGCCACGCCCGGCGAGCTCTCCGGGAGCACCTTGCCGAACACTACTGCGTCACGGCCAGGCACCGGGATGATGGTCACCTGGGCGCGCGGCACCGGGAACGCGCCATAGAAGTCGTGTACCGCGCGCGCCGAGGTTTCGACCCAGCGGCTCACGTCCTCGAAGGACTGGTCGAGCTCGCCGTCCAGACGCGTGACTTCCAGGCGCCCGCCGCCGACGGCGAGCGTGCGCTGCTGCAGCTTTCCGAACGCGAAGTAAGTCGCAACCGGGATTTCGTGGGCGAAGAGCCGGTACGTCTCCGGCGCTGCGTCGCGCGCGAGACCGACCGACACCGCGATCGGCGCCGCGGCGTGGACCCGCACTTTGACGGGAATTTCCGTGCTGAGCGGCTCGGGGACGAGGAGCACGCTCGACATCGGCGCCACGAAGGAGTCGCCCACGCGCAGGGCGCGATCGAAGTCGCGCCCCGAACCGGCGAGCCGCGCCAAGTCTACCTCGTAGCTGAGCTTGCCGCCGTGCGCGGGGCCGGCAAAGCTCACGCTCTTCTTCAAATAGCGGTGCGCGACGCGGAACGAGACGGCACCGTCGGCCCGGCACGTCGCCTCCACGTGGGCGCGACCTTCCGGCTTCAGCTCGACGTCGTAGCTGCACTCGCGAATGATGGCGGGCGGCTTCGATGCGGCCGGCGCGCAAGCGACGAGCGCGAGCGCCAGCGGCCAGACTCGCTTCACGCCGCGCCTTCTGCTTTCGGTGCGGGAGGCGGCTTGGCCGCGCTCATGAGGAAGGCTTGCGACGCGTACGGCATGACCAGCCCGGGCAGGCCGAGCTTGGGCGCGAGCTGCCCGACGAGGCCGAACAGGAGCGCCAGCGTGCGTTCCACGTAGAAATACCCTTCCGGATACTCCACGCTTTTCATGACTTGGCGAAGGCGCCCGCGCATTTGGTCGTACCCGGAGAGCTTCTCCATCTGCTCGCGGTCCAGCTTCGAAAAGTCTTGAATCTTCACCGAGCCGAGCACGGCCAGGTATTCGCGTCCCACGCGCGCCAAGAGGTCACGATCGCCGCCTTCGGCGACGAAGCCCATCCGCTCGATACCGCGCAGCACCTCGTCGTCGTTTCTGGTCATGACGCCCAAGACGACGGACTGCATGCCCTGCTGCAGCCGCTCCGTCACCTCTTCGACCGCCCCATAGTCCAAGATGACGAGCTGAGGCCCGGGGCGCACCAAGAAGTTTCCCGGGTGGGGGTCGGCGTGAAACAGCCGGTGCTGAAACAGCATCGTGACGTAGCAGCTGACGAGCAGCTTCGCGACCGCCTCCGGCTCCACGCCGATGCCGACCAGCGCGTCACGGTCGTTGATCTTGACCCCACTCTCGAACGACATCGACAGCACGCCGCCGCGAGTCAGCTCGCGATCCACCTCGGGCACCACGACGTCGGCACGCCCCGAAAATACGGCACGTATGCGATCCATATTCTCCAGCTCGTGCGCGTAGTCCGTCTCGCGCGAGAGCATCGCCGCGAGCTGGTCGAGCACCCGATCGACCCGGGAGACAGGCAGGAAGAGCTTGACCACCGGCAGCAGCGAGCGCAGCACACCCAAGTCGATCCGAATCAGTCGCTCGATGCCGGGGTACAGCACCTTCACGGCCAGCTTGCGGCCCTCGCGCGTGGTCGCGCGGTGCACCTGGGCGAGCGACGCGGCGGCGACCGGCTCCTCCTCGAAGCTGCCGAAGCGTGACAGCGCGTCCTCGCCGAATGCTTCCACGAGCCTCGTGCGAACCTCGTGAAACGGACGCGAGGGCACCTTGTCTTGCAGCTGCACGAGCGCTTCCCCATACGCAGCCGGCAGGAACGTCCCGGTGACGCTCAGCACTTGACCGGTTTTGATGAAGACGCCCCGCAGCCTCACGAATCCGTCCACGAGCCGCGTGGCGTTCTTACGATGCGCGCCGTCGAACCAAGCGCGCCGGCGTTCCGCGCCGAACGGGCGCGTCAGCACCCACACGAGCGCATACGACGCGATGATGGTCCAAAACAGGCGGAGGGCGGCAAGCGCGCGAAACACGGAAGCTCGGGCCGAAGCGTAGCAAGAAGCTTGGGGGCGGCTCCAAATTCTGCCGCTATTTCGCGGATTAGCGCGAGGGAAGCGGGGGGAGCTTAATCTGGGTGTGGGGAAAGCCGTTCCCTGGGGAAGCGGATAAGAATGGCGGCGGTTCCCTGCTCCGGTGAAACTCGTCACAGGTGGTCTTACGCATGAAGATCCTCCTGGCGGACGATGAGCCCATCGCCCGGACGATGCTCGAGCATTGGCTCGTCGGCTGGGGCTATGAGGTCACCCTCGCACGCGATGGGGAGGCTGCGCTCCAAGCGCTCAAAGACGACCCCGAGCTGCGACTCTTGGTGGTCGACTGGGTGATGCCGAAGAAGGACGGCATCGAGGTCTGCAAGGCGATCCGCAATGGGCCGCAGGAGCCGTACGTGTACGTGGTGCTGCTCACCGCCAAAGACGACAAGAGCGACATCATCGCCGGTCTGGACGCGGGCGCGGACGACTACCTGGTCAAGCCGTGCAACCCGCTGGAGCTCAAGGTGCGGCTGCGCGCGGGGCGGCGGGTCATCGAGCTTCAAGAGCAGCTGGTCAAGGCGCGCGAGAGTCTGCGCTTCGAGGCCATGCACGACTCGCTCACCGGCTTGCTGAATCGCGGCGCGGTCTTGGAGCAGCTGACGAAGGAGCTGGTGCGCGCCGCACGCCATGGCGCTCCGGTTTCGGTGCTCATGGGCGACCTCGATCACTTCAAGAGCATCAACGACACCCATGGCCACGTCGCGGGCGACGCGGTGCTGCGCGAGACCGCGCGCAGACTGAAGGTCGGTGTGCGCGCCTATGACTCGGTTGGGCGTCTGGGCGGCGAAGAATTCATCGCGGTGCTTCCCGAGTGCGACTCCAAGACGGGCCTGAGCGTGGCCCAGCGCCTGTGCCGCTCCCTTGCGGATCAGCCCACGAGCCACGGCGGGAAGCACATCGCCCAGAGCATCAGCATCGGGGTGGCGGCCACCGACCAATACGGCTCCGCGCGAGCCGAGGAGCTGATACGCGCCGCGGACGCCGCGCTGTACCGGGCCAAGCATGCCGGTCGCTCCCGCGCCTTGCTCGCCATCGATAAAGAGTTCGAGGCGGTCAAGGAAGTCTCCCAGACCATCCCGGCCTCGCTCCCCGCCGAATAAACCCGCACCGGGGGCTGCTACACGCCGGGTGGGCGATACGTAGCTCGTCGCATCGGCCCGGCAACCGAGGCGAAAAGTGTACTGCGACTGGCCGGGATGGGTGCTTGTGACGCAGCCGGAGCCGCGCCGTCGGAGCCGCTTCCCTGCCGTCACGTCACCAAACAGCCCCGCGTGAATTCGCCACGGATTTTGGGCTAAACGCGCATACGCTCGGACCTATACTCGAGCCTCAGCCGATCGAGGAGCCATCATGAAGGTAGGCGTTCCGAAAGAGGTCAGGCGAGGCGAGCGCCGCGTGGCGGCCACCCCGGAGACGGTGGGGCGGCTCATCAAGCTCGGCTTCGAGGTGTTGGTCGAAAAGGACGCCGGCGCCGGCGCTTCGTTTCGTGATGCCGACTACGTCGCGCAGGGCGCCACCATCGCCGCCAGCGCGACGCCCGTCTGGCAAGACGTGGACTTGGTCCTCAAGGTGCAGCCGCCCGAGCACCACCCCGAGCTCGGCCAGCACGAAGCGGATCTGCTCCGAGAGGGAGGCCGGCTCATCAGCTTCATCTTCCCGGCCAAGAACCAAGAGCTCATCGAGCGGCTCGCGCAGCGCAAGGCCACGGTGCTCGCCATCGACCAGGTGCCCCGCATCACCCGCGCCCAGAAAATGGACGCGCTGAGCTCGATGGCGAACATCGCCGGGTACCGGGCCGTCATCGAAGCAGCCAGCTTTTATGGCCGCTTTTTTACCGGGCAGATGACCGCCGCTGGCAAGGTTCCGCCGGCCAAAGTGCTGGTCATCGGCGCGGGCGTCGCCGGGCTCGCCGCCATCGGCGCCGCGCGTGGCTTGGGCGCCATCGTTCGCGCCTTCGATACGCGGGCGGAGGTGCGCGAGCAGGTGCAGAGCATGGGCGCCGAGTTTCTGACCGTGAGCCTCAACGAAGACGGCAGCGGCGCGGGCGGTTACGCGAAGGAGATGAGTAAGGAGTTCATCGCCGCAGAGATGGCCCTGTTCGCCCAGCAGGCGAGCGAGGTGGACATCATCATTACGACCGCGCTCATTCCGGGCAAGCCCGCGCCGGTGCTCATCACCGAAGACATGGTGAAGATGATGCGCCAAGGCTCCGTGGTCGTGGACATGGCCGCGGAGGCGGGCGGCAACTGTTCGCTCACGCAGCCGGGCCAAGTCATCGAAAAGCATGGCGTCACCATCATCGGCTACGTGGATTTGCCGAGTCGCTTGGCGCCCACCGCGAGCCAGCTGTACGGCTCGAACCTCACGCATTTGTTGGCCGACATGGGCGGCGCCAAGAGCTTCCACATCGACTTGGAGGACGAAGTCGTGCGCGGCGCCATCGTCTTGCAAGACGGCACCCTGCTCTGGCCGCCCCCGCGCAAAGAAGCACCCAAGCCGCTCGAGCGCAAGGAGCGCGGGCCGAGCACCCCGCCCCCGGCTCCGAAGAAACACGATGAACGCGCCGGCGCGTCGCTCGGGGTCGTGCTGGCCGCGCTCCTCGCGCTGCTCCTGGCCGGTGCCTTCGCGCCGCCCGCGTTCGTCGGCCATCTCACCGTGTTCGTGCTCTCCTGCTTCATCGGTTGGCAAGTGGTGTGGAACGTCACGCCTGCCCTGCACACGCCCCTCATGAGCGTCACCAACGCCGTAAGCGGTATCATCCTCGTTGGCGGTATGCTGCAGATATCAGGGCCCATCGGCTCACCGGTGGTGATCCTGTCGGCGATCGCCGTGCTCATCGCGACCATCAACATCGCCGGCGGCTTCCTCGTTACTCAGCGCATGCTGAAGATGTTCCAGAGGTAGGAGCGATGCAGCTTTCGGCCAGCCTCATCACGGTTTCTTACCTCGTCGCGGGGGTGCTCTTCATTCTGAGTCTCGGCGGGCTCAGTACCCAGACTACCGCCCGGCGCGGTAACGGCTTCGGCATCTTCGGTATGCTCTTGGCGATCGCGGTCACGGCGCTCGGCCACGTTTCGAGCTTTGGCTTGCTGGCGGCAGCGATCGCGGTCGGCGCGGGTATCGGCGCGCTGCTCGCGTCGCGCGTGCCGATGACCAGCATGCCGGAGCTGGTCGCGGTGCTGCACAGCTTCGTGGGCTTGGCCGCGGTGCTGGTCGGCATCGCGAGCTACCTGGGCGGCCACGTCGCGCCGTCGCCTACGGAGCAGCTGCTGCACGAAATCGAGATCTTCGTCGGTGTGTTCGTCGGCGCGCTCACGTTCACGGGCTCGATCATCGCCTTCTTCAAGCTCCGCGGCACGCTGCGCAGCAAGCCGCTACTTCTCCCGGGACGGCATGCGCTCAACGCGGGCCTCGTCGCCCTGTGCGTGGTGCTCGCGATTCACTTCGTGAACAAGCCAGTCGAGCAAGGCCTCACGCCGCTCTTGGTCATGACCGGCGTCGCCTGCTTCATCGGTGTGCACCTGGTCATGGCCATCGGCGGAGCAGACATGCCCGTCGTCGTCTCCATGCTCAACAGTTACTCCGGTTGGGCAGCGGCGGCGGCCGGATTCATGCTCAGTAACGACTTGCTCATCATCACCGGCGCGCTCGTCGGCTCGAGCGGCGCGATCCTGAGCTACATCATGTGCAGGGCCATGAACCGCTCGTTCCTGAGCGTGATATTCGGTGGCTTCGGGGCGGACGAAGGCGCCAAGCCCGCCAAAGCGTCGGGCGAGCCGCAAGGGGAGGTCACCAGCGTCACCGCACCGGAAACGGCGACGCTCCTTCGCGCGGCCAAGAACATCGTGGTGGTGCCGGGCTACGGCATGGCCGTCGCTCAGGCGCAGTACCCGCTCTTCGAGATCGCGCAGCTCCTCCGCAAGCGCGGCGCCAACGTGCGCTTCGCGATTCATCCGGTCGCCGGGCGCCTCCCCGGCCACATGAACGTGCTGCTAGCGGAAGCCAAGGTGCCGTACGACATCGTGCTGGAGATGGACGAGATCAACGAGGACTTCCCGGAGACGGACGTCGTGCTCGTCATCGGCGCGAACGACATTGTGAACCCGGGGGCCCTGGACGACTCGTCCAGCCCCATCTACGGCATGCCGGTGCTGGAGGTTTGGAAGAGCAAGGCCACGATCGTGATGAAGCGCAGCATGGCGAGCGGCTACGCTGGCGTCGAAAATCCGCTCTTCTTCAAAGAAGGCACGCGCATGCTCTTCGGCGACGCCAAGAAGAACGTCGACGCCATTTTGACCGATTTGCGCAGCGAAGGCAGCTCGGCGGCGGCATAGGCGAGAGGCTTCTGGTAAAGGGGGAGCATTCCTCCTCGTCTCGACCGAATCGGAAGTGACTTTCTTCGTCGCAACGCCGTGAGCGCCGCGTCGGCGGAGGACCCGATTCACGTCTTGAATGTGACCGAGCGCGCGGGCCTGCAGCGGGTGGCGCGGGGAGCCGTCCTGCGCGCAGTCCTGGCCGGGGTGCTCAACGGGGTCGCGACCGGCTTGGTGGACCTGTACGCCTCGCGTCGCTTCGGTGTGCACACCGCCATGCCCGAGTGGCACGAGCGCGCGCCGTACTGGGCCGTGTTCGGCACCGGCGCGGTCGTGTTCGCGATCATCGAGGTCGGCTACTTGGGCTGGGACGGCTTGCGATCGGTTTCGAAGCTCTCCGCGGTAGCCGGCCTCACGCTCGATAAGGAAGACAGCGAGGAAGTAGCGCTGGCACTGGCGCGCGCCGCCCTCGAGCTGCCGAACCCACCCGAGCCGGTGATGGGCGTCGATCCGCATCGAGAAGCCAGCAGGTGGCAGCTCATTTTCGCCTCCGCGGTCTACAAGCTCAAAATTTCCGTCACGAACTTCGTCTTCAAACAGGTGGTGGCCGGCGTCTTGCCGCGCATCGCTTCGCGCTACCTCCTCGCGTTCACCGCGATCCCCATCAACGGGCTGTGGAACGGCTTGGTGTGCTGGGCGGTGCTGCGTGAAGCCCGCATCCGCGTCATGGGGCCGTCCGCGGCCGCGGAGATGCTGGACGCCGTGTTGGTAGGCGGGCCCCCACCGGCGCCCGACGTAGCTGCGGCGCTACACCGCGCGGTGGCGAGCTGCGTCGTGCGCACCCGTGAGCTGCACCCGAATCACGTCGCGATGCTCCGTGCCCTTAGAGACCGCATCGGCGAGCCCGCCGAGGGCTTGGAGCTGGACGACTCGGACGTCTTTCTCAAGACGCTGCCGTCTCTGTCGGACGCCGCGCGCCGCACGGTGCTTCGCGTACTCGCCATCTCCGCCATTTTGGACGGCCGCTTGGTGCGTCCGGAGCGGCGCTTGCTCGCGGAGGCGTTCGCGGCCGCGCAGCTGCCGTCCGGTCTGAAGGACGTTCAGAAGCTACGTCGCGCCTTCGTCGCCGGCGACGTCATCCCGCCCCAACAGCTGCGCGCCGTCGCGAGCTAATTGATTGCGCTCGCGCGCTCGACTAATGAAGTCGCATGCCCGAGTTCATCTTCACGATGCAGAACGTCACGCGCGTTCACCCTCCGGAAAAGCGCGTGCTCGAGGACATCACGCTCGCCTTTTACCCGGGCGCCAAGATCGGCGTCATCGGTACGAATGGCTCCGGCAAGAGCTCGCTACTTCGCATCATGGCCGGCGTGGACAAAGAGTTCATCGGCGAGGCCAAGCCGTATCCGGGCACGAAGATCGGCTACTTCGCGCAAGAGCCGGACCTGGGCGGCCACAAAACCGTGAAGGAAGCGCTGGACGAGTCCGTCGCCGACATTCGCGGCCTCGTCACCGAGTTCGAAGCCGTGAGCATGAGCCTCGGCGAGCCCATGTCCGACGACGAGATGACGCGAGTGCTCGAGAAGCAAGCCGCACTTCAAGATCGCATCGACGCCATCGACGCGTGGAACTTGGACTCGCGCGTGGAGATGGCGATGGACGCGCTGCGCCTCCCGCCGAACGAAGCCGAGATCGACAAGCTCTCCGGCGGCGAAAAGCGTCGCGTCGCGCTCGCGCGCATCCTGCTGTCGCGGCCGGACATGCTGCTCTTGGACGAGCCCACCAACCACTTGGACGCGGAATCCGTGGCTTGGCTCGAGCTCTTCCTCAAGGACTACGCCGGCACGGTCGTGGCCGTCACCCACGATCGCTACTTTTTGGACGACGTCGCGGAGTGGATTTTGGAGCTGGATCGCGGCAAGGGTTACCCGTTCAAGGGGAACTACTCCGGCTGGTTGGAGCAAAAGTCCGCGCGCCTCGCGCAAGAAGAGAAGCAAGAGAGCGCTCGGCAGCGCAAGCTCAAGCAAGAGCTCGACTGGGTACGCGCCTCGCCGCGCGCTCGTCAGGCCAAGAGTAAAGCGCGCCTCGCGGCGTACGAAGACCTGCTGGACAAGTCCAGCAAAGGTCCCAGCGATCCGACCGAAATCGGCATTCCGCCCGGCCCCCGCCTGGGCGACTTGGTCATCGAGGCCGACAAGCTCAGAAAAGGCTTCGGAGATCGGCTGTTGCTCGACGACTTCAGCTTCCGCCTGCCGCGCAGCGGCATCGTCGGCGTCATTGGCCCGAACGGCGCCGGTAAAACGACGCTGTTTCGCATGCTCGTCGGCGAGGAACAGCCGGACGGCGGCGCGCTCAAAATCGGAGACACCGTCAAAATCGCGTACGTGGACCAGTCACGCAGCGCGCTCGGCGTGGACCAAAACGTGTGGCAGGTCATCACCGGCGGCGAGGAAAAGCTGCTCCTCGGTAAGCGCGAGGTTTCGTCGCGCGCGTACTGCGGCTGGTTCGGCTTCAAGGGTAGCGATCAGCAGAAGAAGGTCGGCTCGCTTTCGGGCGGAGAGCGCAACCGCGTCCACCTCGCCAAGCTCCTCAAGGAAGGCGGCAACCTGCTGCTCTTGGACGAGCCGACCAACGACTTGGACGTAGACACGCTGCGCGCGCTGGAGGAAGCGCTCCTGGGCTTCCCGGGTTGCGCCGTCGTTATCAGCCACGATCGCTGGTTTTTGGATCGAATCGCCACCCACATCCTCGCGTTCGAGGGCGACAGTCGCGCGGTTTGGTTCGAGGGCAACTATCAAGCCTACGAAGAGGACCGGAAGCGTCGCCTCGGGGCGGACGCGGATCGCCCGACCCGCATCAAGTATCGCAAGCTGAAGATCGACTGATCAGCGCTTCACGCGGCCAGGGTGCGCCAGGGCGCGGGCAAAACTGCTCGCGCCCATGGCTGGATCGGGCGGCTTGAAGCTTCGGGCCAAGCCCGCCATCCTTCAAGGGTCGGCTCGTGATCGTTTCACCCTCGGCCCCTTGCAGAAAGTTATCGCGCGGCTCTCTCGCGCTCGCGCTCGCGTGCGGCGTGGTTGGCTGCGACCCCAACGTCGTCATCGGCAGCAAGTACCGAGTCTCCGAGGGAGGCACCGGGGCGACCGGCGGCTCCGGGCCATCGCCTGCCGGCGCGGGAGGAGCGACCGTTGGCGGTGGCGGCACGGGCGAGCTCGGAGGGGACGCGGGCATGGCGGGTGGAGCCGGTGCGGGGGGCGAGCCGGACGACGGCATCCTCTGGTCTGCGGACCACGAAGCGGGCTCGCTCGTCGAGTGGGACGAAGGCCCGGACGCGGACGCCGGCGGCTACTACGCCGACGGCGAATCGCCCGCTTATGTCAGCGAGCCGGCACACTCTGGGAACGGCTCGGCCCAGGCGACGATTGACACCGCCGCCGACACCGGCGCCGGACAAATCGCCCGCCTCTACCGCCGCATCGAGACGCGCGAGGGCTACTACAGCGCTTGGTTCAACCTCGCGGAGGACCACATCCCCAGCGCATGGTGGTCCATCTTCTTGTTTCGCGCCGTCAAGGATCGCAATGCGAGCCAGGACTTGTGGTCCGTCAACCTCACGCGCACGGACGCAGACGAGCTTACCCTCTCGCTCTACGATCACGTGAGTGGCAAGACCACCGCCGCGCCGTCTCCGCCGCCCATCGTCCCAATTGAGGAGTGGTTCCAGCTTCAAGCCTACCTTGAGCAATCGTACGACGAGCCCAGTCACCTCATCGTCTGGTTGAACGGCGCGCGCGTCTTCGAGCTCACGAACGCCGCGTCACCTCCCGAGGCTCAGCCCGTCTACTGGGTCATCGGCAATGGCGGCGCGAAACTGACTCCCCCCATCTCCACCGTGTACGTGGACGACGCGGTCATTTCGAGCACCTTGATCGAACCGCCTTGATGGTGAGGGCGCCACCTCGTAGCAGGGCGCGTCCATTTCATCGCGCTCGGCTCCGGCTCAACCCTCCCTCGCAACGGTCATCACCGAACCGCGCCCGCGTGGATCCGTGACGTGGTGGGGATCCGCACCCTCCGCCCAGAGACGCGCGGTCGAAATTCAAAAGGCGAAGGGGTGTTCGAGACTCGGGACGATGTCGCGGTCTGGACCAAATTTGCGGAACGATTCCGGGCTCACGCTTGCGCACCAAGACTTAGTCGCAGCGGTGATAATGCAAGGCCGTGCTTCTGGAGATGGTCACCGATGCGACTGATCGGCTTCGAGGGGCGCTGCTCTCGAAATCATTGGCGAAATTCGTTTACGCCTGCGACTGCGTTGCGAGTGAACAGAGGTGCCTCTTTTTCGAGGCGAACACTTTTCACGCGAGGCGATTAGCGCGAGGCGTGATGAGGGAGCACCATCCGAGAACGATCGCATCCGCGAGCCCCCGAGGAAGGGTGTCGCTGAGCGGGATGAGGCGCTCAGCGTCCGGCGTTCTTGAAGACGACCGGGATGTGGAGGGTCGCTTGCCCCGTGCGGGGCGATTCGAACGAAGCCTGCGCGACGACACCGAACAAGCACGTCACGGTTGCTGGGTCCACGCCGCTGGACCTCGCCGTCACCGCCCCGACGTCTCCACCGCAGTCAATCTGCACTGCGAAGCGCACGCTGGCTTCATCGTAGCTACCGCGCTCCAGCCAACTGGAAAAGCAGCGTCGTAAGCGAGGGCGCATGTCCGCGACGACCTGATCGGCGCTCTTGGGCGAGCGTTGGACCGTGGTCTGCGCGGGCGTTCCGGTGCCCCACGTGTCCGGCGCTTCGTCGAGCTCGGGCTCGTCCGGAATGAGGGGGAACTCCGCGTGCGAGCCCTCGAAGCGCAGCGGCGCTCGGGACGCGCAATCGGCGCGTTGCGCGCGCTGCCAGCTGTACTCGGTCGGTGACGTGCGGGTAGGGGCGTACGGATCCAGCGGCAATGGTGCAGGCAATGGCTCCGCTTCCGTCGATGCGATGGCGACCAGCTCTCGCGAAGGCGCGCGCTCGGCCGGGGGCAACGCAGCGCCGCTGCACGCGCAAGCGGAGAGAGCGAAGAAGAAAGGGAGCCGGCGCAGAACAAGGGTGAGCATCGGGGCCGCACAGTCCGCCGTGGTGGCGAAACGCAGCCAACCTACCCGCGGCGCGTGGCGGCTCGGTTTCGACGATGTGTACTAAGTGACGTTGAGCCTTCTCGCAGCGTCTTGCGTGCACGCTCGCGTCGGCCGGAGCCGCACGAAGCTCCTGAGAATCGTCGCAATTCTTCGGCCTTCCGGCAAAACGGACGAAATGAAACTGAGGCCCCCAGCCACCGCATTCGCATTGGCAGGGTGCCTAGCCAGCTTCGCGTTCGCGTTTGAATGTCCGACGCGGCCGCGAGAGCCGGGGAGGGCGCCGCCGGCGAGCTCGGAGCTCATCCACGTGGAGGGCTCGCCCCCGGCGGGCCACGTTTGCGAGCTGCCGTCGCGACCTCTCGGTTGCCGAACGAGGCCTTTTCAGGCCATGTGCGCCACCTACCTCAGTGCCAACCCGGAAGAGCTGAGGGCCCGCAGCTTAGAAAAAGCGCCTGCTTTCGGCGAAAACTCCGCGGAAGAATGCGCTGGCCTGCTGACGGAGATCGTCACCATCGCGCGCGAGGCGCTCGACTCCAATCGGGAGCTCTACGTGGTGGAGTCCTTGGTGTCCTTCCGCCCTACCTGTCAGGACCTGGGCGGTTGCGGGGGCTACGGCTGTAAGAGTGAGGTTTTGCCCGTGGCCGACAACGCTTGCCATGGGGAGAACGACGAGTGCGCCCACGGCTTCGACTGCCCGGACGACCTCGTTTGTGGCTACGATCAGGAGTCGCGCCGCTGGGCGTGTAAGCCTTTGCCAACCAGAGCCCAGTCTTTACGCTGAAGCAGTGACGCGTCCGATCGCATGCTGGTGCGGTTCGGACTCCCAGACTTGTACTGCTAGCGGAGCGCGTGTTCAGGTGCCGGTCGCCCTCAAGCGACGACGACCCTGGCCGTTGGGCGAAGAGTGTCCACCACGAAACCTGCCACCCGCACCATCGAGCTCCCGCCGGACCTGATCGTGCACGAGCCGGAGTCGCTCCGCCAGGACTTGCTGGAGGCGCTCGCCGCTGGAGGCCGCGTTACCATTGATGCGAGTGAGGTGCACCGGGTAGGTATCGTGGCGCTGCAGCTCTTGCTCGCGTTCGTGCGAGAAGCGCGACAAAAGGGCTTGTCGGTCGAGATTGCAGGAATCCGCAAAGAGCTGGAAGTCGCGCTTCGCTGCACGGGCTTGGACCGAGATCCCGATTTGGCTCGTGCCGTGGCGGACCCTCGATAGACGTACAAGACCGCAGAGTACGTCTAGAGGTGAAGCTTGCCGCCGCGCTTCGATTGCGCGGCGAGGGGAGACAATTCAAGTGAGGTGCGGTTAAGGCCGGGGACGGGCGACCGTATTTGTACGGACGACTCGCGCAGGCGGGTGCCGCGTTACGGCCGGGATGCCGAGCGCGACGCCGAGTCTCGAGTGGAAGCCATGACACGCAGTCTGAGTGACATTCAAAAGGAGCTGTTGGTCACGTTCTTCGCGGAATGCGAGGAGTGCCTCGACCAGCTCGAGACCGGGCTCCTCTCGCTCGAGTCCAGCCCCGAAGATATGGGCCGCGTCGTGGACGACGTCTTTCGCGCGGCGCACTCAATCAAGGGCGGGGCGGGCGGCTTCTCTTTCACGGAGATTGGCGGGCTCGCCCACGCCATGGAAAGTGTACTGGACGACTTCCGCTCCGGGCGCTCGTCGCCATCGCAGGAGTCGCTCGCGGTGTTGCTCAGTAGCGTGGATCTGCTGCGCGTCGCGCTCGGAACCCGCAAAGCCGGCGACCGCGTGCCCGCGGACTCCGTAGAACAGCACTGCTTGCTGCTGGAGGCGCTCCGCGGCTCCAAGCTTGGGCACCCGGCTGCGCCGAAATCCGCGCCGCCGGTCGTCGCTGCGCCCGCGGAGAGCGCGGGCTATCGCGTGCGCTTCAAACCGATGCCCCGCCTCTTGGAGACGGGCAACGAGCCGGTACGGCTGCTGCATGAGCTCGTCAAGCTCGGCGACGCTCGCGTCGAGGTCGGTACGGAGCGGCTTCCGTCGCTCCAGTCCCAGAGCACGATGGAGTGTTACTTGGACTGGAGCGTGACGCTCTCCGGACCCAGCGCTACCCGGGCTGCGCTCGAGGACGTTTTCACGTGGGTCGACAGCGACGCGGAGCTATCGATCGAAGCCCTCGACGCGTCGCCGACGGTTCCGGGTCCCATCGCCGTGCCCGCGCCTTCGACGCCGTCGGTCTCCAAAGCCGAATCGAGGGCGGAGAGCGCCCCCATGGGCTCCATTCGTGTCGGCGTCGACAAGATCGATTTGCTCATGAACATGGTGGGCGAGCTGGTCATCACTCAATCGATGTTGGGCGAGCTCGATCACGATACGAAGCTTAGCTTGCGTCGGATCGAGCAGCTGCGGGAAGGGCTCGGACTTTTGGCGCGCAACACGCGCGCGCTGCAAGAAAGCGTGATGCGGCTGCGCAGCGTGCCGATCAGCGTCGTCTTCAACCGCTTTCCACGTCTCGTGCACGACCTCGGCCAGCAGCTGGGCAAGCAGGTGGAGCTCAAGGTGAGCGGCCAGACGACGGAGATCGACAAGACGGTCGTCGAAAAGCTCGGTGACCCCTTGATTCACCTCGTCCGCAATAGCCTGGACCACGGTTTGGAATCGGCCGAGCAGCGTCGCGCCGCCGGCAAGCCCGACGTCGGTACCCTCGAGCTGTGCGCGTTCCATCACGGTGGGGATGTCGTGGTCGAGGTTAGGGACGACGGTCGCGGGCTCGACCGCGAGAAGCTGCTGCAGCGGGGTCGTGAGCGCGGTCTGGTCGCCTCCGACGAGACGCCTTCCGATGACGCCATCCGGGAGCTGATTTTCGCGCCGGGCTTCTCGACCGCGAAAGAGGTGACGGATGTCTCGGGGCGCGGCGTCGGTATGGACGTCGTGCGGCGGAACATCGAGGCGCTGGGGGGGAGCGTGCTCGTTGACTCGAGCTTCGGCAAAGGGACGCGGATCGTGCTGCGGCTGCCGCTCACTCTCGCCATCATCGACGGGCAACTGCTGCGAGTGGGCGAGCATTCGTACGTCGTTCCGCTGCTCTCCATCGTGGAGTCCGTGCAGGTGGAGCCGCGGGCCGTCACTCGCTACCAAGGCAAGCGCGAGCTGTACCGATTCCGTGACCAGCTCATCCCCATGGTGGAGACCGGGCGCTTGCTGGGGCTGCCCGGTTGGAAGCGCGACCCGGACTCGCTGATGGTCATCGTCGAGACCGACGGTGGGCACATCGGGCTTTTGGTGGACGAGTTGCTCGCACAGCAGCAGGTCGTCGTGAAGAGCTTGGAGACGAACTACGAGCGGGTGGAAGGGCTCTCCGGCGCGACCATCCTCGGCGACGGCGGCGTCGCTTTCATCCTCGACACGGTGGCGATCGGAAAAATGGTGCGCGGCGCGAGCGCGGTGAGCGGCGGCGCGGCGGCCTGACAGGAGCGGCGATGAGCGAAAGTATTCATGTTACCGGCACGAACGGACCGAGCGACGGCGCTCAGCTGCTCACGTTCTTTCTCGACGAGCAGGAGTTCGGCGTCGATATCCTACGCGTTCAGGAGATCCGCGGCTGGTCCGCGCCGATGCCCATCCCGGGCTCGCCCCCGTACATCAAAGGTGTGATCAACATCCGCGGGGACGTAGTGCCGATCGCGGACCTGCGTGAGCGCATCGGAATGGCAAGGGCGGATTGGACGCCGATGACTGCGGTCGTCGTGCTGCGCGTCCAGTACAAAGGCCGCGAGCGCGTGATGGGTATCGTCGTGGACGCCATGTCGGACGTGACGACGGTGCCGAGCGAAGCGCGCAAGCCCCCGCCCGTCTTCGAAGGCGGCGCAGACAAGCTCACCAAAGAGATTGCCACTCTACCGGACAAGATGATCGCGATCTTGGATATCGACAGTGTTTTCGGCGAAGTCGCCGTCTGAAGGAATGAACATGAACATCGCGTTGATTCGAGGCTCTTTTTCGCTGCTGAAGGGTAAGGAAGCCGAGCTCGTCAAGCGCTTTCATGAACAGGCCATCGCGGCCGAGCCGGCGCTGAAGGCGGCCTTTCCACGCCCCGCCGCGGAGCGCGAAGCAACGCTCTTGGCCGCGCTGAAGACGGCCGTGGACGGCCTCGACCAGCCCGAGCGGCTCGACCGGCCGCTGCGCGCGGCCGCGGCTCGGCTCACCAAGGCGAACGTCACCCCCGAACAGTACGGCGCGGCGCGTGAAGCGTTCCTCGGCGCCCTTGCCGCGCTCCTCGAGGACGACTTCACCAGGAGCACTCGCGCCGCTTGGGACCAGGCCCTACGCACGCTGGAGACGCGCTTGGTAGAGGCGGGGCAACAGAAAGAGCCGGCGGACGACGCCGCCGAAGACGACCTTTCCCGGCCGATGCTGAACGGGGCCATGACCGCGATCATGATGGTGGATCGTGATCTCAAGATCACTTACACCAACCAGGCCACCTACGACTTGATGAACAAGCACCGGGCCGAGTTCAAGGCCGTTTACCCGGCGTTGAACCCGGACGCGCTCGTCGGCACGTGCATCGACATTCTGCACAAGAAGCCGGAGCACCAGCGCGCGATGCTCGCGAACCCCAAGAATTTGCCGCACACCGCGGACATTCGCGTCGGCAAGCTGGCGTTTCAAATCGGGGTTACGGCCGTGCACGACGCGGAAGGCAACTACGTCGCCAGCATGCTGGAGTGGTTCGACCTTACCGACCGGCGTAATCGCGAGCTGGAAGCGGCCGGTCAAATTGCGGCAATCAACAAGGCTCAGGCCGTCGTCGAGTTCGACATGAACGGTCAGGTGCTGAGCGCCAATGATAACTTCCTGCAGGTGATGGGCTACGGGCTGGAAGAAATCAAGGGCAAGCACCACAGCCTGTTCGTAGACCCGGCCTACGCTCGAACGGACGCCTACCGTTCCTTCTGGAAGAAGCTCTGCGAAGGGCAATTCGACACGGGTGAGTACAAGCGCGTCGCCAAGGACGGACAAGACGTGTGGATCCAGGCGAGCTATAATCCGATCTTCGACTTGAACGGCAAGCCGTGGAAGGTCGTCAAATACGCGACCGACATCACGGCCGCTAAGCGCAGAGCCGTCGAGGACGCGAGCCAGATTGCGGCCATCGGCAAGTCGCAAGCGGTGATCGAATTCACGATGGACGGCAATGTCCTGACCGCCAACGAGAACTTCTGCAGCGCGCTCGGCTACCGGCTCGAGGAGATCAAGGGCAAGCACCACAGCTTGTTCGTGGATCCCGCAGACACGCGCAGCGACGCTTACCGGCACTTCTGGAACAACCTACGCGAGGGCCGCTACCAGGCCGGGGAGTTCCGGCGCTTGGGTAAAGACGGCCGGGAGGTTTGGATTCGCGCCTCCTACAACCCAATCATGGACCTCAACGACAAGGCGGTAAAAGTCGTGAAATACGCGACGGACGTCACCGCGGAAAAGCTCGCTCAGCAGCAGACGGACCGGCTCGTGGCCGAGCTCCGGCTCGTGGTCGAAGCGCTCGCGGTGGGCGACCTCACCCGGCCCATGTCCGGCGAGTTCGAAGGTTCCTTCGGCGTGCTGAAGCAGCAGATGAACGACACGTTGACGACCCTGCGCGACACCGTCGTGCGGATGGACGAAGCCTCTCGGGCCGTGGCCAACGCCTCGAGCGACATCTCGGAGGGCAACTCCAACTTGAACAAGCGCACCCAAGAGCAGTCTTCGGCGCTGGAGGAAACCTCGGCGAGCTTGGAGGAGATGACCGCGACCGTGAAGCAGAACGCCGCCAACGCGACCCAAGCCAATCAGCTTGCCGCCGGCGCGCGCGACGCCGCCGAAAAGGGCGGGCAAGTGGTGGGCGCGGCGGTCGCGGCGATGTCCGCCATCACCGAAAGCTCGAAGAAGGTGGCGGACATCATCGGCGTCATCGAACAGATCGCGTTTCAGACCAACATGCTGGCGCTCAACGCGGCGGTGGAAGCCGCGCGCGCGGGCGATCAGGGGCGAGGCTTCGCCGTGGTCGCGGCGGAGGTCCGTAACCTCGCGCAGCGCAGCGCGGCCGCGGCCAAGGAGATCAAGGGGCTGATCCAAGACAGCGCGGACAAGGTGGATCAGGGCGCGAAGCTCGTGAACCGCTCCGGCGAGACCCTGCAAGAGATTGTCGGCTCGGTGAAGAAGGTGTCGGACATCGTCGGCGAAATCAACGCCGCCAGCGACGAGCAAGCGAGCGGCATCGAGCAGATCAACTCGGCGGTCACGCAGATGGACAAGTCTACCCAGCAGAACGCGGCGATGGTCGAGGAGGCGGCGGCCGCCGCCGAGTCCATGAGCGACCAAGCTCGGCTGCTCACCGAGCTCGTCTCCTTCTTCCGTGTGGAGGAGGAGGGGGAGCGCGCGCCCGCTGCGTCCAATCACGCTCGCCCCCGCCAGGCGTCCGCGCCCGAAGCGCCGAAGCCCCGACCACGCGTCGCGGGCGAACCCACGACCGCCAAGCTCACCAACGGCAAGCTGCCGAACGGCAAACATAAACCTTCCCCCGCCTCCGAAGACAACGAATGGGTGCAGTTTTAACCATACCCGGCCGTGAGTTCGAGATGACGGATGCGGACTTCAACCGCATCCGCCGGCTGCTCAAAGATCGCTCCGGTATCGACGTCGGAGCAGGCAAACGACAGCTCGTTTACGGGCGACTCACGCGTCGGCTGCGCGCGCGGGGGCTCCGCAGCTTCAACGAGTACTTGGCGCTGGTGGAGGACGCGAGCACCGACGAAGCGCGTTTTTTTCTCAACTCACTGACGACGAACGTGACGGAGCTCTTCCGCGAGGAGCATCACTTCGACCTCCTTCGCGAACGGCTCGTACCCGAGGCGACGGCGCTGGGTACTCGGCGTCTGCGCATCTGGTCCGCCGGATGCTCCGTCGGCGACGAGCCCTACTCGGTCGCGCTCACGCTGGCCGCGCTCCCCGAGCTCGCCGCCTGGGACATCAAGATTCTGGCGACCGACATCGACTCTGAAGTGCTTGCGCAGGGCCGCGAGGGTGTCTACCAGATGGATCGCATCCAGAAGTTGAAGCCGAACATGCGCGCGCTCTTCTCGCGCGGCGTTGGCTCCAAAGCGGGGCTGGCGCGGGCGGGAGACCGGCTGCGCAGCATGATCTCCTTCAAGCAGCTGAACCTGCTCGAGGACTGGCCGATGAGCGGCCCCTTCGACGTGATCTTCTGCCGCAACGTCATCATCTACTTCGATGCCCCCACGAAGGAGAGCCTGGTGCACCGTTTCACATCGCTTCTCCGCCCCGGCGGCTACTTGCTGCTCGGCCACTCGGAGTCGCCCGCCGCAGGCTGCTCGCCTTTGCTCGACTCCGCGGGGCGAACCGCATTCGTTCGCAAGGCCATTCGTTGAAACGCCGCCACTCGCTCGTCCCCTTGCCGTCCCGCCCTCCGCCGGCGCTCCGCGGCTTCACTCACATCAACCGGTATTTCGACGTGACCTTGCGCCGGTGGGTCGCGCAGGTGCTGCCGGGCGAGTTTTACGTCACACGGCAAGACGAAGTCATCGCCACCGTGCTCGGCTCTTGCGTCGCCACCTGCGTTCGCGACCACGAAGCGGGCGTCGGCGGTATCAATCATTTCATGTTGCCGAACGGCGACGGCGCGACCGCGCGAGACGCGCTTCGCTACGGCAGCCATGCGGTCGCGCGCTTGCTCGGGGAGCTCGCCAAGTACGGCGCGCGCCCCGAACGTCTGGAAATCAAGATGTTCGGTGGCGGTCGGGTCATCGACTCAGCCGCCGACATCGGGGAGCAGAACGTGAGTTACGCACGGCAATACTTTGACGGTGCCGCGCTTGCGATCGCGGTGGAGGATACGCGCGGTTCGGTGGCGCGGCGAGTGCGTTACTTCCCCGCCACCGGCAAGGCACTGGTCCAGCACTTCGAGACTCGCGATCCGAGCAAGCTGAACGAGGAGCCGCCGAGCTTGCAAATGGCCTCGGAGACGCGGATGCGCTCGGCGGCGCTCATGTTCGGGAGCGAAGGAGAAAGTCGTGGCGATACGCGTGTTGATAGTCGACGACTCGGCGCTGGTTCGGAAGCTACTCACCGAGCTCATCTCTCGGGACTCGGACTTCAGCGTCGTCGGCGCGGCCCGTGACCCGTACGAGGCGCGCGAGCTCATCAAAGCCCTCAATCCCGACGTCCTGACGCTGGACGTCGAGATGCCGCGCATGGACGGCATCACGTTCCTCAACAACTTGATGCGCCTAAGGCCCATGCCGGTCGTCATGGTCTCGTCTTTGACGGAGCGGGGCGCGGACGTGACGATGGCTGCGCTGGAGGCGGGCGCCATAGACTTCGTGACGAAGCCGCAGAGCGGGCTGCACTCCGGTCTGGCAGAGCTGGCGGACGAGCTACTGCACAAGCTCCGCGTGGCCGCGGCCGCCAACGTCCTGGCGACGCGCTCGCGGCAGACGAACAGCGGCAAGCCGCGCGACAAGAGCGCCCTCATCAAGACTACGGATCGCTTGGTCGTGGTCGGCTCCTCGACCGGCGGCACGGAGGCCGTGGCCAGAATCCTTCAGGAGCTGCCACCCGACGCGCCTGCGGTCGTGATCGCGCAGCACATTCCGGAGCTCTTCAGCGCGCGCTTCGCGCAGCGCCTCGACGACGAATGCCAAATCCGCGTCAAGGAAGCGGTAGACGGCGAGCAGCTGCTGCTCGGCCACGCCTACGTCGCGCGCGGCAACTATCATTTGCGAGTCAAGCGCAGCGGCGCCAAGTACTTCTGCGCGGTGAGTCAGGAATTGCCCGTCAATCGCCATCGTCCGTCGGTGGACGTGCTGTTCGAGTCCGCGGCGCGAGAGGCGGGTGAAAGCGCCATCGGTGTCATTCTCACCGGTATGGGCGACGACGGCGCTCGCGGCCTCAAAGTCATGTGCGAAGCGGGCAGCGCTACCCTCGCTCAAGACAAGTCGACGAGCGTCGTTTGGGGCATGCCTGGCGAAGCCGTGAAGCTCGGCGCCGCTCGGGAGGTGCTACCGCTGGATCGCATCGCCCCGCGCGTGCTGGAGCTTTCGCGCCGCTGACGCCGTGCTACGCCTGCGCGCCGATGCGGCAGGTCATCATCTTCGACTGTGACGGAACCCTCGTGGACAGCGAGACGATTGGGGTGGGAGTGCTCGCGGAGGTGGCGGCGGAGGGAGGCGCTACGTTTTCGCCGACCGCGGCGCTCGAACACCTGCGGGGCTTGAAGATGACAGAGTGCGTCGAGCGCATCGAGGAGCTCTGCGGGGTCAAGCTCTCGGAAGACTTCGTTCCCCAGGTCCGGCTTCGAATGGCGGAGGCCTTTCGACTCCGGCTGCAGCCGATGGCGGGCGCTCGCGAGCTGCTCGCGTCGCTCACTACGCCTTTTTGCGTCGCTTCGAGCGGTCCGCGCGCCAAGATCGAGCTCAGCCTGTCCCTCACTGGCCTCGCCCCGCTCGTCGACGGCCGCATCTTCAGCTCCTACGAGGTTGGCTCATGGAAGCCGGAGCCGGGCATCTTCCTGCACGCAGCCGCGGCGATGGGAGTTGCGCCGTCCGCGTGCACGGTGGTGGAGGACAGCGAGCCGGGTGTGCGCGCGGGCCTCGCGGCTGGTATGCGCGTGCTCGCGTATGGGGACTTCGTGGGGAACGTCGCCCAGCGCCACGGCGTGCCGCACGTCCGTACTCACCGCGAGCTCGCGGACGTGCTCCGCTAGGCGCGAACCAGCACGCTACCCCAATGAAATCCGGCGCCGAGCGCCATCAAGCACACGAGCTGGCCCTCTTGGAGGCGGCCGTCGCGGCGCATCTCGTCCATCAAGATAGGGATGGTCGCGGCGGAGGTATTGCCGAACCGATCGATGTTGCTCGGGAACTTCTCGACGGGCAGCTTCAGCTTTTCCGCGACCGCTTCGTTGATACGCTGATTGGCTTGGTGCGCGATGAACCAGTCGATGTCCGACGGGGACACCTTGGCCTTGTCACAGACGGCTTTCACGGAGCGGGGCAGGCGGGTCACCGCGAACTTGAACACTTCACGGCCCTCCATTTGAATGAGCCACGAGTCCGACATCGGGCCTTCGTCGCCCGTCCACGGGCGGCCGCGGAAACCGGCGGGCACGCAAAGCTGCGCCGCGTAGCGACCGTCGGAGTGTAAGTCCGTCGCGATGATGCCCGCGCCGTCGTTGCTCTTTTCGACGACGACCGCACCCGCGCCGTCTCCGAAGATGATGGCCCAGCCGCGGTGGCGAGTGGCACGCTCCCAGTCCTCCGCCGACGGTTTGCGATCGGCTGTTCCTTCGAGGATGTCCCAGTCCCGCCAGGGCATGAAACCAGCGTGCGCTTCCGCGCCGACGATGAGAATCGTCCGCGCCGCGTCGGCGCGCAGCAGCGCGTCGGCCATCTGAAATGAATAGAGCATCGCCGCGCATTGAGTACGCAGGTCGGGCGCCGGTACCCCGGGACAGCCGAGCTTCGCGCCGAGCAATGAGCCGGACCCCGGAAACAAGTGGTCCGGAGTCATCGTGCTGAACAGGATGTAGTCCAGGTCCTCGGGCTTCCGCCCTGCGGCTTCGAGCGCCTTCTGCGCCGCGGGCAAGGCCAGGTCCGAGACGCCGAGATCCGGCGGACAGAAATAGCGTTGGCCGATCCCCGTGCGCTGACGGATCCACTCGTCGTTGGTGTCGAGCACCCGCGCGAGGTCGTGATTGGTGTAAGGCCGGCCCGGAACGTGGTGGCCGGTGCCGAGAATGCGGATGCCGGGCATGATGATGAAGCGGGAATCCGGGCTCTTAGCCGACTTCCCCCAGGTCGTCACGGCCGGCGCCCGTCATTTTTTGGTTACCAAGGAGCGGCGGGGTAAACGCTCGCCAAATCACGCCAGAACTCGGGGTACGTCTTCGCGACACACGACGGATCCTCGATGGAAACGCCCGTTTTCGCCGCGCCGAGGATGGCAAAGCTCATCGCCATCCGGTGGTCCTTGTAGCTATGCACGATGGCTGGTGTGAGCGGGCGTGGCTCGATGCGCAGAAAATCCGCCCCCTCCGTCACGACCTGACCCAGTCGGCGCAGCTCGGTCACGGTTGCGGCCAGCCGGTCCGTCTCCTTGATGCGGATGTTGGCGACGTTTCGGATCGACGTCGTACCCTCTGCGAGCGGCGCGAGAGCGGCCAGGGTCATGACCGTATCCGAGATGTCGAACATGTCCGCGTCGATGCCGCGCAGCGTCGAGGTACCTAAAACCGTGGTGTGCTCGGCCGTGCGCTCGACTTTCGCGCCCGCGCGCTCGAGCAAATCCACGAAGCCGTAATCCCCTTGGAGCGCGCCGGGTCCGAGCAATGGCACGCGAACGCGGCTGCCGGTCGCGGCGGCGAACGCGAAGGCGTAGCTCGCGCTCGAAGCGTCCGGCTCGATGTCGTAGCGGCGCGCCGCGTAGCGGCCACCGCCCTTCCACCAAAAGCCGTTGTCAGTCACCTCGATTTTGCCGCCGAAGTCCTCGACCATGCGGCGGGTGATCTCGACGTAAGGCCGGCTCACTAGCTCCCCCTCGATGCTGAGCTCGGTCTCCCCTTCCGAGAGCGCGCCGGCGAGGAGCAACGCAGAGAAATACTGGCTCGAGCGATCGCCGCGCATCGACAGGCGGCCGCCCGGTAGCCTCCCGCCGTACACTGTCAGTGGAGGGCACCCGGTGGCGCACTCGATCTTGACCCCGAGTTGCCGCAGCCCGTCCACCAAGTCCGCAATGGGGCGCTTGGCCATCGCTTCATCCCCCACGAGGGTGACAGGGCCGTCCACCAAGCAGGCGAGCGCCGTGAGGAAGCGCACGGTGGTCCCGCTGTTGCCGACGAACAACGCCTTCGAGGGGGACTTCAGGCGCTCGCGCCCACCGTCGATTTCCACTGAAGTTGCGGACAGTTTGCGTACCCCAACCCCAAGTTCGACCAGCGCCTCTTGCATGTAACGCGTGTCGTCGCTCTCGAGCACACCCGTAAGGCGTGTCGTCCCGTCCGCCAAGGCGGCGAGCACGAACGCGCGGTTGGTGATGCTCTTGGACCCTGGGATTTGCCATACCCGGTCGACGGGATTGGGCAGCGGGGGGATGCGAAGGGGGCCGGGCGGAAACATCGCGCGGATGCTTAGCACCGCTCGACTTATGAACGAAGCGGTAGGAGCATGAGCGAGTTTATGTCTGTTTCAGACGACAAGCTCCAGAGGTTGGAGCTGCTCCTCAGGGTCGGTGTCGCCCTCTCCGCCGAGACGGACACTAACCGGCTGCTCGAGACCATCTTGCTCGAGGCCAAGGAGCTGACCAACGCGGACGGCGGCACCCTGTACGTTCGGCAGGAAGAGGATTCTCTCCACTTCGCGATCATGCGCACGGACTCGCTCGGTATCGCCATCGGCGGGACCACGGGCCGCCCGAACACGCTTCCGCCCATCCCCCTGCGAGATCCAGAAACGGGCACGCCGAACCACCAGCACATCGCCAGCTTCGCCGCGCTGCGCAAGCAATCCATCAACATCCCGAACGCCTACGACACGACGAGCTTCGACTTCAGCGGGACGAAAGCGTTCGACGCGCGCAGCGGCTATCGCTCCGTCTCGTTCTTGACGATTCCGATGATGGACGCGACGGGGCGCGTCGTCGGCGTGCTGCAGCTCATCAACGCGCGCGACCGGCGCACCGGCGAGGTCGTGCCGTTCGGGGACGTCGACCAGCAGACGGTAGAGGTGCTGTCGTCGCAGGCGGGCGTTGCGCTCCAGAACAAGCTCCTTCGGGACGCGCAACGTGACCTCCTGGAGAGCTTCATCAAGATGATCGCGACCGCGATCGACGCGAAGAGCGAGTACACGGGCGGACACTGTGAGCGCGTGCCCCAAATCGCGGAGATGCTGGCGCGCGCCGCGTGTGACGTCGAGACTGGCCCCTTCGCCGAGTTCGCGCTGACAGACCTCGAGTGGTACGAGCTACACATCGCGTGTTGGCTGCACGACTGCGGCAAGGTCGTTACGCCCGTTCACGTGATGGACAAGTCGAAAAAACTCGAGACCATTCACGATCGCATCGAGACCGTGCAAGCACGCTTCGAGGTGCTGGACCGCGACCTGCGCCTGAAAGCCTACGAGCGCGAGCGCGCCGGAGAAGACGCGACGACGGTGCGCGCCGAGCTCGAGCTCGAGCAAGCCGCTTTGCGCGACGATCTTTCTTTTTTGGAGCGCACGAACTTTGGTGGCGAATTCTTGCCGCGCGAAGGCCAGCAGCGCATCGAGCAAATCGCCGCGCGCACGCTCATGATGAACGGCAAGGTCGTCCCCCTCCTCAGCGCGGAGGAAGTGCACAACCTCTCCGTCTCGCGAGGCACGCTCACCGAAAAAGAGCGCCTCGTGATCAACGCGCACATGGTTCACACCGTGAACATCCTGAACGCCCTGCCGTTCCCGCCCCAGCTCCGCCGCGTGCCCGAGTACGCCACTGGGCACCACGAAAAGATGGACGGCACTGGTTACCCGCGCGGCATCTACGCGGGCGACATGTCCGTTCCGGCCCGCATCATGGCGGTGGCGGATGTCTTCGAGGCCCTCACGGCGATGGACCGTCCTTACAAGCAGCCCAAAAAGCTGAGTGAGGTAATGAACATCATGGGGCGCATGAAGGAGCAGCACCACCTCGACCCCGAGGTGTTCGACCTGTTCATCACCTCTGGCGTTTACCGCAAGTACGCGGAGCAGAACTTGCCCTACGAGCTGTGTGACGCCGTGGACGAAGCCAAGCTCCTCGCCATCAAGCCGCCTCCCCTCAGCCTCCCCCCCGAGCACGAGCGGAAGCTGCGCTTCGACTCCGTTCTTCCCGAATACCGGGAGTGGGAAAAGCGCGAAGCACCGTTTTCACGCCTGTCACCTCCGAGCGTCACGCGCCCTCGCTAGTGCAGCGAGTCAAGGGCTTGCTTGCCATCGCCGAGCGCTTGACGGAATTTCTCCAGGAAGCTCCCCTATCGGACGAGGCGACCTGAGTGGCTGACGCATTTGCTGCAGGAACGGGCGGATGGCAGCATCTGGATCGGATCCAGAGCGAAGCGAGGCGCGGGTGGGCGAACACATAGCATTACGGGGTGACTCTATCTTCGACAACTCCTCGTACACCCGGGGGTTGCCGGACGTTGTGACTCACCTTCGCGGGCTGCTTCCGACCGGAGCTTGGGCTTCGCTTTTGGCCGTGGATGGCAGCACCACCGCTGACGTTCCTGACCAGGTGCAGAACATCACGCCGGAGGTGACGCGCGCGGTCGTTTCCATCGGCGGGAACGATGCGCTTCTCAACGCGGACATCCTCGACCTGCAGGTCACGTCGACGGTGGGTGCGGACTGTCGAGGTGTCGAGCCCCGTCTTTTGCCGCTGAAAGCAGGCTCCCGCGTCGCCCGCGGAGGGTCATGAATAGGCTCACGCACCAGGCAAGCGCCCGATGCCGCTTGGGACCTGGGGTAGCTGCAACCGCGGCGGCCGCCGGCGTCATGCTGTGGCCCATCGCGGCTCGGGCAGATGCCGGCGTCCCGATGCTCGGCCTCGTTTGGCCAGCGGCATGGGCTCTGTTCATTCCCATCGTACTGGTGGAAACGTTCATCGCTAGACGCCTGCTCGCGCTTCCTTGGGCGCAATGCGCAAAGCTCACCCTACTGGCCAATGCCTGGTCGACTCTCGTCGGCATTCCGCTCACCTGGCTCGCTCTCTTCTTAATCGAGGTAGTCGGTGGCCTCAGCGTCTCACTCTTCGAGGTGGAGTCCGCTTCGGCATGGCTGTTTCTCTCGCCACTCTTCGCTGCGTGGTTGGGACCAGGGGCAAGACCCTGGCACGTCTACGCGGCGGCGGCGTGGCTCTGCATTCCGTTCATGGGCGTCTCCATGCGCGTCGAACGCTGGAGCGCACAGAAGATGGTTGCTCCCGGCCCAGCGAAACGTTGGGCGCGCTTGGCCAACCTCGCGACGTACGTCCCGATCTTCGCGGCGCTCGTCTTCATGGCGGTCGTGTTGCTGGCTGCAGCGCGCCTCGAATGAGCCGGTTCGCCTCGTTGGCACTTTCGTTTCCTCGCCGGTCTGCGGAGGGTCATGGCTCCTGCGGGGCGCCCAAGCACGTCTGTCGTGAGAGGACGGCGGGCGCCGAGGCGCAGGTGTTGGCCGCGCGATCGCAGTCGAAGGAGACGCATTCGGTGCTTTGGACGCAGCCCGGTCCGCCGAAGTTGTCGGTGCTTTTGCAGGTCCCGCTGAGAACGTCGCAGTACCGGCCGAGGCCGCATTCCGTGCTCTCCAGCGCGGACGGATCGCAGCTATCGCCGACGCTTGGCGCTCGAACGCAGTGTCCCGCGCTGCCGACACCGGAGGAGTCGCACGTGAGGCCCTCGTCACACACCGACACGGGGCCGGAGGGGAACGAACAAGGCGCGCCTTCGGCCAGCACCTCGATCACCGTGCACGCGTTCTTGATGCACTCAACGGCGCCGTTGCCGTCAGGACGCTTGCAGGTCGCGCTCGTCGAGCAGCCGGTGCCGGGCGGGTTCTTGCCGTCGATGACCCGGCAGGCGGCGTTGATTTTTTTGCGAAGCTCGAGCGTTTGCGTCCAGGTAGGCACGCAGACGCGATGCGCTTCGGCTTGCGCGGCGAGGCAACCGGCAACGGCGGTCTCGTCGAATTGGGCGCGGTGCGCGTTCACCGCGTCCGCGCCAGGGCGGCACACGTCGCGCTTGAAAGTGGCCACGCAGCCGTCGACGTCGAAGCCGCCGTACGTTTCCGTGCAGCAGCCTTCGGCGTCGGCGCAGAGCTGGGTCGCGAAGCTCACGCATTCTTCGTAGACCACGGTGTTCGGCCCGGACGGAGGGTTGGGGGAGCCTTCTTCCGTCGAGTCCGAAGAGCACCCGGCGACGATGAGGGCGAAGACGACCGGAACGAGGCGGCGCATGAAACACGCAGCTTACACCGGTCGTCTTTCGGCCGAACGCTTACGGCGAGTCGCCGCCGATTGCCCAGATTTCGGTGGTGCTGCCGGAGCCGCCGAAATCCAGGACGTGCAGGCTGAGCTCGAAGTCCTTGTCCTCGTTCGGGATGAGCGATGCGAGATCGATGGCGAGCGGCGCGTAGCCGAAGAGGAGTTGGCTCGGCACCGGGGGCGTGAGCACCGCGCCCTGAAGGGTCGGTCGCAGCGGTACGGGCACGGCCTGGGCGGTGGCGACCGAAAAGACCGAGCCATAGTCGCCGCAGAAGGACCATGTGTTCGCGACGTCGCCGCCAACGGTCGGGCGATACTCCACGACCAAGCAATTGTCCCAGCCGAGGGGTTTGCTGCCCGCGGCGTCACCGGCCAGGCGCCATGTCGTGCACTCCCCCAGGTTCACGTGAACGCGCGTGGAAGCGACGATGATCAAGTCTCCGTTGCCATCCAAGCTGTAGTCGCTGCTGTAGCCGTTGGCTTGCGCGTAGAACGAGGTGGAGGCGCTCGGCACGGAGCCCACGAGCTGGACGCTCTCGGTCTCGCAAACGTCGATGCCCGGGTCGATGCCTTGACCCACCGTCAAGTTGCCGACCAAATACGCGCTCACATTGCCGGCGACGTCGCGCACCCCGAAATAGACGAGGCGGCTGCCTTCCGGGAACGCCGGGTTCAAGCTGAGAGGCTCCAGCTCCGCGACCTTTGCCGCCAAGTCCGACTCGCTGAGCGGGCAAACGTAATGAACGTTGCTGCCCCCCACCTGCACGATCAGTTCCTTGGGGTCGGTGTCCTGAAAGGCGAGGGAGCCGGAAAGGGCTGCGCCCGGTTCCGTGGACGCGAGCTCCAAGTCCGCCACCTGGGGAGCCGCAACCACGTTGGACGACGCGGGTCGGTCCCCGGCAACTTGTTGACAACCGAGCAAGCTCAAATCAATCGGCTGCTCGCCACCCGCGCCGCCCGCGCCACCCGCTCCGGCTTCGTTACCGGTGTCGGCACCGCCGGCACCGCCACTCGTCGTCGCCTCACCGCCGAATCCACCGGCGTTGCCGGCGCCGCCCACCGAGCTCTCTCCCGCGCCCCCGACGGAAGGGGAACCGCTGACATTGCTGCTCCCGCCCGCGCCGGCTCCCGATGGCTTGCCGGTATCGGCTCCGCCGCCCGCGCCGCCCGGTGATTCGCCATCGCGGTCGACCGCGCGCTCCCCGTCGTCACTGCCGCAAGCTGCCGCCGAACCGAGCCCAAGTGTCGCGGCCAAAACCGCGCCCCCCAATCGAAGTGTCGTCATCTTGCCGGGGGAATCGCCTAAGCGCTCACTAAAAGCAAGCAAATCGCGAATGGTTACGCGAAAGTACCGCGGGCCAGAGCTTGGGCTATATTTCGCGCCCCCGCCGCTTTTAGGACGCCATGCAGCTCCTCGATCATCCCTACGCCAAGTTCCTCGACAAGGTCGAGAAGCCCAATCGTTACACCGGCGCCGAACATGGCGTGCGTCGCAAGCCGTGGGAGTCCGTGCAAGCGCGCGTCTGCCTGGCGTTCCCCGAAATTTACGACATCGGGATGAGCCATCTCGGCTACCGCATCCTGTACAAAATTTTGAACGACGACGCGCGCACGCTGGCTGAGCGCGCGTACCTACCGTGGAACGACATGCAGAAGCAGCTGCACGCACACGGTAAGCTGCTCGTGTCGCTCGAGAGCTCTCGCCCGCTGTGCGACTTCGACATCGTGGGCTTCTCGCTCCAGTACGAGCTCACGTACACGAACATCCTCACGATGATGGAACTTTCCGGCATTCCGCTCCGCACCGCCGCGCGCGGCGAGGCCGATCCGCTGGTTATCGCGGGGGGCCCCGTGGCGACACACTGCGAGCCAGCCGCAGACTTCTTCGACGCCGTGCTCGTGGGCGACGGCGAAGAAGGGCTCACGGAGATTGCCCTGTGTTGGATGCGTACCAAAAGCGAAGGCTTGTCGCGCCAGGAGCGGCTGATCGAGCTCGCCAAGCTGGGTGGCGTGTACGTGCCCTCGTTGTACGACGTCGCCATCGATCCGGTGGACGGCTTTCAGGTCGTTACGGGGCCGAAGGTGCCGGGGCTCCCGTTCCCGATCGAGCGGCGCTTGCTCGAGGATATTTCGAAGTATCCGTTTCCGGACGACGGCCCCGTGGGCGGCCCGGAAGCCATCTTCGACCGCATGAGCATCGAGGTCGCGCGCGGCTGTACCGAAGGCTGCCGCTTCTGCCAGGCGGGTATGATTTATCGCCCCGTGCGCGAGCGCGATCCGGAAGAGGTGATCGGCACCGTGCTCAAAGCCCTCGAGAAGTCCGGGCAGGACGAGGTGAGCCTCACCGCGCTGTCCACCGCGGACGTGAGCTGCATCTCGCCGCTCATCAAGCGGCTGGTGGAGAAGACCGCGCCGGAGCGCGTGAGCCTGAGTGTCGCGTCCCTGCGTGCTTACGGCTTGGCGGAGGATTTGCTGGACGACATGCGCAAGGTGCGCGCGAGCGGGCTCACGTTCGCGCCCGAAGCCGGCACCCAACGCATGCGCGACGTGATCAACAAGAACGTGACCGAGGAGCAGCTGCTGGAGACGGCGGAGCGCACGTTCTCGCGGGGCTTCGATCGCATGAAGCTCTACTTCATCATCGGGCTCCCGACCGAAGAAGACGAAGACGTCCTCGGCATCGTCTCCGTCGGTAAGAATGCGCTGCAAGTCGGCAAGCGCGTGGGCGGTCGCCCCAAGGTGACGGTGAGTGTCTCCACCCACGTACCCAAGCCCCACACTCCCTTTCAGTGGTGCGCCCAAGACGGCCTGCCCGAGACGCAGCGCAAACAGCAAATGCTGCGTCACGAAGCGCGCAAGGTGCGCGGCTTGGACCTACGCGTCCACGACGGCGAAACCAGCCTCTTGGAAGGCATCTTGGCGCGTGGCGACCGGCGCCTTTCGGACGTGATCGAGCGCGCGTACCACGAAGGCGCGCGCATGGATTCGTGGGAAGAGCACGTGAAGCTGGACCTGTGGCGCGAGGCCCTCGATCACTATGGAATCGACGCGGCGCAGTACCTCGGGACCATCCCGGTGACGGCCAAGCTACCGTGGGACCATTTCGACATCGGCTTGGAGGAAGGCTTTCTGGCGCGGGAGTACCGCAAGGCGCTCGCCAGCCGTCCCAGCCCGCCGTGCGGCAAGGTCGTTGGCCAGTTCATCCACGCCACGAACTTGCAAGAAGCCGACGCGGAGCAACGCCGCCTGGTTTGCTACGACTGCGGTATCGCGTGCGATCTCACGAAGATGCGCGTGGAGCGGAAAGACTTTCTCAATCGCCTCGGCGCTCTCGAGCCGAATCAACGGGTCAGCCTTCCCATCGTGCGTGAAGAGGGCGCCGGTAAGAAAAAGAAGAGCCCGGAGCCGCTCGCTTTCGGCATGGAATTACCGCCAGAAGAGCTCGCCAAGCGCCCCGCGGAGCGCAAACGGCCGCGCCCGGAGCTCTTCCGTCCGATTCGCACCGGCACGCCGCAGCGGTTTCGCCTTCGGTTCACGAAGACGGGCGCGGTGGCGCTGCTCGGTCACTTGGACCTGATCCGAGAGGTGCCGCGCGTGATCCGACGCGCCGGTATCAAGACCGCGTACACGGAGGGCTTTCACCCCAAGCCGGACATGTCGTTCGGCCCCGCGCTCTCGCTCGGTGTGGCGAGTCTGGACGAGTACATCGACGTGAAGCTGTTGGACGCGCCGCCAGTGGAGGAGCTCGTGGCGCTCTTGGCCGCGCACAGCTCGGGCGGCCTGCGCTTCTTGGGTGCCCAGCGGCTGGAGCAGCAAGACAAGGGCGTGAGCGCCGTCATCACCGCCGCGCGCTACCTGATCGCGTTGCCGGAGAGCGTCGTGCGCGAGCGCGGGGGAGTGCCGTTCGTGGACAGCGCGATCGCGGAGTTCTTGGCGAAGCCCGAGCACATCATTCGTCGGAACATCGACGGCCTGGGCAAGAAGGTAGACGTCCGGCATTTCGTGCGCACGTTGCGCGTTGGCGGTGACGCCGAGCGCGACGCGCTGCTGAGCGCCGGGCTTCTCGGGGACTTGCTTCCCGTCGAAGCGGTGGTGGACCTGGGGCCGACCGGCTCGACCAAGGCGGCGGAGATCGTCGAGGCGCTTTTCGGTCAGGGTTTCCCCCACAAGGCCGTACGAGCCGCGCTTTTGGCCGGCAATGTGAGCCCGCTCGACACCCTGAGCTTGCGCGTCACACGAGAAGTCGTGGAAGCTCCGCAAGCCACCGTATGAGCAAGCCCAAGGCCGAGAAGCGTCTACAGCCCCAGGGTCCCGCAGCCATTGCGCTCCGCGCGCTCGGAGAACGTTACATCGAGGAGACGATGGAGCGCTTTCCGAGCACCGGCAGCGCGATGGGGCGCCACGAGTACGACGGCGCGTTGGAGGTGCCCTCCGAGAAGCTGATCAAGGCTCAACAGAAGCTCCTGCAGAAGACGCTGGCCGAGGTCGAAGCGATCTCCGAGCACGATCTGCGAGGCGACGATTGGTTGGACCGCCGAGCGCTACTCGCAGAGCTGCGCACGGAGAATTGGAGCTACGAGCGGGAGACGTTCCGGCGCAATCCGGAGAGCTGGGTCTCGAGCGGGCTCGGCAGCGTGCACACCCTGGTGGTGCGCCACGCGGACGACTTGACGCCTGTCGCGGAGGACATCGCGTCGCGCTTGGCGAAGCTGCCCGACTACCTGGAGGGCGCGGCGGAGCTGCTGCGTCGCCCCGTGCCGTTGTGGCGGGAGACGGCGCAAAGCTCCGTGGCGGGAGCGCCCGCGCTGTTCGAGGCGATTCGGGACCCGCTGCTCGCCACCGGTAAGATAAGAGAGCGCCGACTGGACATGCTGCTCAACGCGGCGTCGGCGGCGTTCAAACAGTATGGCAAGCGCGTGGGGCGCGTCGCCGCTGGAAAACCGCGGGATTTTTCACTCGGGCGCGAGCGTTTCGAAGCGCTGATGCGCGAGCGGCTGGGCTGGGATTTGAGCGCGAACGAAGCGCTCGCCTACGGCCGCACATTGGTCGCCCGTATCGAAGCGGAGATGGAGGCAGAAGCGGCCAAGTTTTCCCCGCGTCGTAAGCCGCGCGAGATCTTGGAGCGCGCGGCCGCGGACTGGGCGCCGGCACGCGGTGACCTCCTGAGCGAGTACGTTCACGAGACCCAGCGCGTGGCAGACGACTTTCGGCGCGCGGACATCGTGAGCTTCCCGGTGGGGGACGAGCTGCTGGTCAAGCCGGTGCCGGACTTCTTCCGTCACCAATTCCCTACCGCGGCGTACTCGTCGCCGGGTTGCTACGATCGCCAGCAGACGGGCGTTTTCTGGGTTAACGATCTGAGCCTGACGCGGGCGACGGCCAAGGAGCGCGCGGCGGAGGTGAGCCAACATTTCGGCGTGCCCGCGACGTGCGCTCACGAAGCGTACCCGGGTCACCACTTGCAGTTTTGCACCGCGAATCGCCACCCGAGCCCCGTTCGCCGCTGGTTCGCGCACTCCGTATTCTACGAAGGCTGGACGCTCTGGTGTGAGCAAATGGCGGTGGACTATGGCGTGAACCAGGACGAAACCGCGCGCCTGAACCTGCTCCACGACGCGCTGTGGCGCGCGCACCGCATCTTGGTGGATTGCGGGCTGCACGCGGGCGAGCTCACCTACGACGGAGCGGTGAAGCACCTGATGAAGCACGTTGGTTTCACGCGCGGCCGCGCCGAGGGCGACGTGAACTGGTACACCGCGGCGCCGACGGTGCCCATGAGCTACCTCATCGGGAAGATGGAAGTGACGCGCATCAAGCGGCGTAAGGTGGACGAAGGCGGCTGGTCGCTCAAGCGCTACAACGACTGGCTGCTCTCGTTCGGTACCATCCCCCAACGCTGGATCGAGCAGAGCGGGCTGTAGTCGTGAAGCTCATCTCTATCGCGAAGCCGGGGAGCTTCGACCGACTCCGTTTGGTGGACGCGCCGGAGCCCCAACCTGGCAAAGGTGAGGTAAAGGTCAACGTGCGCGCGGTTGGCGTGAACTTCGCGGACGTCGTGATCCGTCTCGGCTTGTACGAGTCCGCGAAGAAGTACGTGGGCTGGCCGATCACGCCCGGCTTCGAGATCTCCGGCGAGGTGGCGGAGCTGGGGGACGGCGTGACCGATTTGGCGGTGGGTGAGCGCGTCTTCGGCGTGACTCGCTTCGGCGGTTACGCAAGCCAGGTGTGCGCGCCGCGCTCGCAGCTATTCCGCGTTCCCGCGGCGCTCAGTCACGCGCAAGCGGCCTCGTTTCCGACGGTGCACCTGACGGCCTACTACGCCTTGCGCGAGGTGCTGCGGACGCGTCCCGGGCAAAAGGTGCTGGTGCACTCGGCGGCGGGCGGCGTGGGGCTCGCAGCGATGCAGCTCGCGCGCGCGGACGGTTTGCAGGCGATCGGCGTGATCGGCTCCAGTCACAAGCGCGACATCGCGCTCGAGTACGGCGCCGCGCATGTCATCGACAAGAGCACGCAGGCGCTCTGGCCCGAGGTCGAGCGCGTCGCGCCGGGCGGCTTGCACTACGTGCTGGAGTCGAACGGGGCGGAGACGCTGAAGCAGAGCTACGACCACCTGCGCCCCACCGGTCGGCTCGTCATTTACGGATTTACGAGCATGCTGTCACGCGGGAGTGGCCGCCCCAACTGGCTGAAGATGGCGCGCGAGTTCTTGCGAATTCCGCGCTTCCACCCGTTGCAGATGGTGGACGCGAACAAGGGCGTCATCGCCTTCAACCTCTCGTATTTGTTCGAAGAGCAAGGCATGCTCGCGGAGAGCATGGGGCGCATGTTGGGCGAGCTAGAAAGCGGCGTGCTCAAGCCGCTCCCGGTCACGGAGTTTCCGCTGGCGGACGCGAGTGAGGCTCACCGCGCCCTGCAGAGCGGAGCGACGGTGGGAAAACTGGTCCTAGTGCCCTAAAGGCGGCTACCGTAGGCGGTTTGATGGCGAGCAATCGTCTGGTCCGCGCAGTCTTTTCGGGGTGCTGGCTCGGCGTGCTCGCGTGCGGCCCGTCGCAACCGCCGCCAGCGCCGCGACCAGCTCCCGTGCTGACGAGCTCGCGCCCCGTCGCGCCTCGGGCATCGGAGCTGACCGAAGAGCTCGAGCCCACGGTGCCCGAGCTTCGAACGGGCCGCATTCAGCCCGTGGAGCACGCGGACGTGCTCACGCTCTCGGCGCGGCGCCACGGCATCGACGGAGAAGAGCAGCTCCTGGAGGTCGTGCTGCCAGACTATGCGGCAGAGGTGCCGGGCGACTCCTTCTGGCTTCAGACGGAGGCGCGCATCAACGGCAGTCGCGCGCCCTTCCAGCTCGTGAGCCGCGGCAAGGGCTCGGAGATGGTGCTGTGGCTCCGTCGTCCGAAAGCCGACATGGCCGCGGAGATTGCGGGCGATGCGTACACGCCTTCCGTCGGCGCACAGCCGGGACATCACTTCCGTTTTCGCGTGCCCGCACCGCGAGGCGCGATCTCTCCAGAGCTTCCTGGCGAATGGGCGCTCGCAAGCGCGCAGTACCTGTACGGTCTGGCGACACCGTTCGGGCTCGAGGCGGGGGCGCGCCTGCATGCTCGCTATCGGCTGCCGGGGGGGCCGGTCCGCAACTGGGGGCCCGCGAGCCGGGGCGACGACGCGCTCGTCGACCTGATGGATACGTTCGCGGGCCGTTCCGCCGTGCAGGCTGCGTTGGCGACGCGCCGCGGGGCGGTTTCTTCCGCCACCAAAGCGCCGCGAATCGTGCCGGTCGCGGGGCTCGCCGGCCCGGAGCTGTCTCGTCATCCGTGGGCCGCGCTCCTCAATCGCCTCGGCAAGCCCGCCCCGCCCGAGCCGCTCGCGGCCGCGGCGCCGGCTGACTTCTACTTCGTGCGAGGCAAGAGCTTCGCCGCGTTTTCGGACATGCTCTCGTTCGTCCAAGACTTCGGGGCGCCCGCCGCGGACCTGCTGGACGGTTCGCGCACGGAGCGCGGCACGCTGCCGCGCTACTTGGCCGAGCTCGGAGTCGAGACCGGCGAGCTGTCGCGCGTTTTGGGACCGGAGGTCGTGCAGGAGCTCGCCCTCGTCGGTAGCGATCCGTACGTGCACGAGGGCACCGACGTAACGCTCGTCTTTCGTCTCAGGAGCCCGCTCCTGTTTCGCGCGGCGCGGCTCAAGGCGTTGGACGCCCACGGCGCCGCGCACGGCGGCACGCAGCGCAGCAACTTCGCGCACGAGGGGATTACCGTCGAAGTAACGCGGTCCGCGGACGGGCGCGTGCGGCAACACTATGCGGTGGTCGGGGAGCTGGAGCTGGTATCGAACAGCCCCGCCGCGATCAAGCGCGTGATCTCGACCGCGCTCGGAAAGAATCCGAGCCTCGCTGGCCAAGAAGACTTCCAGTACATGCTGGCGCGCGACGCCGACGTCCCGGCGGACGTGCTCGCGTTCATCGGCGACCTATTCGTGGAGAAGGTGGTGGGGCCAGCCCAGAAGATTGCCGCCGCGCGACGCCACCTAGCGCTCGCGGAGCTGACCGGGCCGCCCGTGGCCGCGCTGCTGTACGGTTGGATCCACGGTAAGAGCCCGCAAGATCGCCAGGAGCTAGCGAGAAGCGGCCTGCTCGCGCCGCAGGACTCGAAGCACGCGGATGGGGCCAAAATCGAATGGCAGCCCGGCCGCGCGCCGCGGTCGACTTGGGGCACGCCGGCGGCGCTCGAGCCGCTCTTGGATTTGCCGGCGGTCACGAAAGTGTCCGCGGCGGAGCGGGACAGCTACCAGGAGTTTGCTCGCGCGTACCAGGCGCGCTGGTCCAGGTACATGGATCCGATCGCGCTGCGGCTCTCCGCAGTGCGCCGTGGAGACGCCAAGGGGCTGCACGCAGAGCTACGCGTGCTGCCGCTCGTCGCGAACGACGAAGCTCTGCGCTACGACGTTGGTGGCGACGGTCGAGTCGCGCCGAGCGAGCTTCCTGCCGGTGCTCGTTTCAGCGTGGGCATCGGGAAGGATTCGTGGCTGAGGCGCGAGCTGTCTCGCTCGGTCGACCTCTTTTCGGGTCGGGGCATCACGCTGGATTGGTTGGGCGACTACGCCATGATCGGTGTCGCCGATCGCAACGAGCTCCTTGCCGCCGCGCGCTTTGGGCAGCGGGCGACGGAGCGGGCGCTGGAGCGGCCCCCGTCTTCGGAAGAGGTCGTGCGTGACGATGGCCGTCGCTCGGAGCTAGATTTGCTGCCGGGCTTGCCCGTCTATGCGGTCGTCGCTTTGCGGAGTCGTGTCGCGGCCGCGGTTGCGCTCGCGGCGGTTCGGCACAAACTGGAAGGCGCGGCGGCGGGGGCCGTCGAATGGGCGCCGCTCGCGTCGTACCGGGACGTGGAAGTCGTGCGAATAGTCGGCAAGGATCGCGGACGAGAGCTGTCGCTCTATTACGCGTTGGCCGGTGACAACCTGGTGTTGAGCTTCAACCGCTCCGTCATGCGCGCGCTCATCGACCGAGCCATGGATGGCAAGCTCGTGACCGCGCCCCAGGGCGACTCCGATGGTCAAGTCATTTTGGAGCTCGCTCCTTCCAAGCGGGGCGCGCTACGCACCTTGCTCACTTGGGCCATGGTCATGGCGTCTGCGGAAGGCACCTGGCAGGCGCGCGCTACCGCCGAAGCCGTGCTGCGCGGTGTGCCCGAGAGCGCGCATCACCCGGAGCGAAGCGCGGCCCTGTCGCTCGCGTACCTCGGCGTCGTGCCATTGACTCCCGACGGTCGGCGTTACGCGCTCTCTCCGGCGGGCGTTACCGATCCGCTGCGCGGAAGCGCGCACGCGCCGGAATGGCCCGCCTTGCCCACCGCAGACTCCGCCGCGGCTCGGTTGCTTGCCGCGTTCGCGCGCTTTCGGTCGGACTTGAGCTTCGACGAAGAGCCGCGCCTGAGCGCTGCGGAGCCGCCGCTGCGCAGCCTTCGCGCCAGGGTCGACCTGTGGTCGCGCTGAGAGTTGCGGTCTCGGCGCGGGCCGGCCCCCGTAGCGCTAACCCTCTTCGACGATGACGACGCTGGTCGCGAGGCGGCGCAGCGCTTCCAGGCTCCGGCGTTGCCACTGCATGCTCGGCTCGGTAACGAAGCGAATTTGGTACGGCTGAGGCAGATTCTTCACGCGGTCGATCCAGACCACGAAGGACTTGAAGCAGCTCGAGTTCATGAACGAGACCTTCCGAAAGTCACAGCGAACCTCCGTGAGACCTAGTCGCAACACCTCAGCGTGCACCTGCTGCACATAGCTCGTCAACAGCTCGACGGCGGCGACGTCCCCCGTGCCCTCGAAGGTCACTAGGAGCCTGGTCCCGGAGAGCTCCGGCGCGCACGAAAAGCCGCTCGTGACCGCGACCTGTAGCACCGTGCTCACGGCGCACCTCGCTTGGACCAAACCTCGCCGCTCGCCACGATCACGAGCGCGTCGCCTTCGAAGCGGTGGCGGATACGAAACTCCGTCTCGGCGTGGATGCGCGCCAAGCCCAAGCCCGAGCCCGCTGGCTGACGCGCGCTGTGAGCAATGACGGCGTCGTAGTGCTCGTGCGGATCGGGCGCCGCGCACAGAGCCGCAAGGCGCTGGTCCGCGTCCAGCCGGTTCTCGGCTCGGGGCACGTTCCGGGTCTCTACGGTCACGAACAGCGCGCCCTCCGTCGATTGGTGCAGAGCGAAACGCAGCTCACACGCGCGTTCGCCGCTGTATTTGGCGATGTTCTCCAAGAGCTCGTGCACGGTGAGCCGCAACCGACTCGCGGCGTCTTCGTCCAGAGTCGCGCGGCACATTTCCAGAAGAGATTGGCAAAGCGGGGTCACCAAGGCCTGCGGCGGCGCCGCGCCGAAGCTCACCTCCAGCGAGACGAGCGGTTTTGCCGGGTGGCCCATGTCACAGCAGCGAGAAGGTCTTGCTCACGGTTCCGGGCAAGCCAGAGAAGGGAGGAATGCTTGCCCGTTTCATCGTCGCGGAGATGCACGTGGCGGTAGCGGTGCCCGCGAATGGCGCGTCGGTGATGGTCGCACCGGCGGCTTTGCCGCTCGGCTCGAACGTGACGACCACGGTTACTTTGCCGGTCGGCCCGCCACTCTGTTTGCACGCTTGCGCTTCGGTCGCGGCTTGAGCGAGTGGCGCCTTCGTCACGGCCGGATCGAAGCGTGACGCCGTTCCGACGGAAGCGCCCTTGGACTCCGCCTTCCGAGCGCCCGCTGCGAAGAGCTCCGCGAAACCCGCGCCGGGCGTGGCTGCGATCGGATCGCTGCCGCTCGCGGTATCGGCGCCCGGCTGATTCGTCGCGGGCGTCGCCGGCGTGGCGGTGGTCGCCGAGGTCGGAACTGAAGTCGGAGCCGGTACGGCGCTGATCGGCGCAGGCGGCGGCAGCTCCTCTTTGCCGCTCATCGCGAACACGACGCCGCCGATGACCAGCGCAGCAGCCACGACGCCGAGGATGACGAGCGGAGTCTTCTTCTTCGCCTCTGGCCACTCCACGGTAGCGTGATCGGCGACGACGGCCGGCACGGTCCCGAAGGTGGGCGCCGGGCTGGTGCTCATCGGAAACGCGGGTACCGAGGGCGCTACCGGCACCTGCGGAGGCTTGGAGACGACCTTCGCGACGCTCTCCGGTAACGGAGGGACGGGCGCTTCCATGGGCGGCGTGGCCGAGAAAGCGGGCACCGGCGCGGGAAGGGCGACAATCGGCGGAGGCGGGGCAGGGGGGGCCTTGGGCGTCGGCTCCAGCGCGGCGCCGAACGGGACGACCTGCACCCGCGGTGTGATCTCCGGGGAAGACTCGATCGGCATCCGTGGCGTGACTTCCGGCGACGACTCCAGGCTTGCGCGCGGTTTGATGTCCGGCGACGAGCCGAAGGGCGTGCGCGGCTTGATCTCCGGTGACGAGCCGAACGGCGTGCGTGGCTTGATCTCCGGTGACGAGCCGAACGGCGTGCGTGGCTTGATGTCCGGCGACGAGCCGAGCGGCGTGCGTGGCTTGATGTCCGATGCCGAGCCGAGCACTCCCTTGGGCTTTGGGGCGCCGGGTCCGGGCGTGCCGCCGATGCCGGTGACGGTCGGCATCGGGGCGCGCGGCTTGTGGACGGGGCTTGGGCTCGCAGCCGCCTTGGCTTTCGCTTCCGCCTCGGCCTTGGCTCTCGCTTCTGCCTCGGCTTTGGCCTTGGCTTCTGCCTCGGCTTTGGCCTTGGCTTTCGCTTCTGCCTCGGCTTTGGCCTTGGCTTCTGCCTCCGCTTTGGCCCGTGCCTGAATCCTCGCCAGGTCCGGCGCCAGCTCGGGGACTTGGGCGAGCTCCAGCCACTCGGCCATGCCGTCGCGCCAGATCAACGTTTGCCCGTCGATGGCGCCGCGCTCGAGCTCGACGATCACTTCATGCGTCGTAAATTCGCGGTCCTGGCCGTCCGGATAGTCTACCGCCCACACCGGCTCCGTCGGCACGGGAGCGGCCTCGGCTGCGGCCGCTGCCGGTGGCGTCGACGGCAACCCACTCGCCGCGCCCTTCGACCCGTCCACACGGATGCCGTGGCCGCACGACTTGCACTTGATCGTGACGACGCGTCCCGCGACCTTCTTCTCGTAGATCTCGTCCGAGATGGTGAACGTCTTGTGGCAAGCCGTACACGTGATCGGAAACGACATCCTCTCGTAAGCGTACACGGTCTCCCGGGCTCCGCCGCCAATTTTCTGCGCTAGAAGTCGACGTGGTGGTCTCGTCGGTCTCGTGCTCCTGGTGTGTTCTCGACCGGTTCTGGCCTTCTCAAATTTTAACTGCGGCGCTGCAGCGCCGTCCCTTCTCTGCTTAAGTAAGCCTTTGGCTCTCGTAGAAACCACCGTCGCTCGCCGTCACGACTGGGCGCCTGGCCTCATGACCTTGCGGCTCTCGGCGCGGGCCGAGTTCAAGCCCGGGCAATTCATGAACCTCGGTCTGCACCTGCCGACGGGCTTCGTCTCTCGCTCCTACTCGCTCGCGTCGACGCCGGGGGAGCCCTTAGAGGTGCTGCTGGCCCGTGTGGGTGAGGGTGCTCTGACCCCCGCCCTGTTCGAGCTCCAGCCGGGCGCGTCCGTCACCTTGGACGACAAGCCCCAGGGCTTCTTCACTTTCGACTACGTGCCGCCCCATCGTGAGCTGTGGCTCCTCGCCACCGGCACCGGGCTCGGCCCGTTCCTCTCCATGTTGCGCTCGGGGGCGGCTTTCGGGCGCGCCGAGCGCGTGGTGCTCGTCCACGGCACGCGCGGCGCGGCCGAGCTCGCCCATCGCGACGAGTTGCAGCGCTTGGCCGCCGAGCGCGGGGCGTCGTTCCGCTACTTGCCAACGCTCAGCCAGGAAACGGACCCGTCACTCGCTCACGGTCGCCTCACGACTCTGCTCAGCTCCGGCGCGCTCGAAGCGCTCGCGCAGACTTCGCTCTCGCCGGACAGCGCGCACGTGATGCTGTGTGGCAATCCGCAGATGATAGACGACGTCATCGCGCTGCTCGCGGCGCGCGGGATGAAGCGCCACCGGCAGCGCGTGCCCGGGCACATCACCACTGAAAAATACTGGTGAGTCGGCGCTACACGTTGGCGCGGCCGTAAACCGGCAGCGCCGCGCCCGAGATGTCGCGAGCCCGCTCGGACAGCAAGAAGTCCACGACGCCGCCGAGCGATTCGGTGCTCACCCAAGTCGAGCGATCCGCGTCCGGCATCGCTTGGCGGTTCGCCTCTGTATCGATGGTGCTCGGCAGCACCAGGTTGACGCGCACGCCGTCCGCCAGCACCTCCGCGGCGATGGCTTGCGACAGTGCGGTGACGGCAGCTTTGGCGGCAGCGTAAGCGGCCGAGCCCGGCGCGTTGTAAGGCCGCACCCCCGAAAGCGAGCCAATGAGCACGACGCTGCCGCGCTGGCGCTGCACCATCCCGGGCAAGATGGCGCGCAGCGCGACGTTCGCCGACTCGAGATTGGCGTCCATGACCGCGCGGTAGTCGGCCGCGGCCGCGAGCTCGTGAAATTTGTGACCGCCGCGCCAGGCCCCGGCCGTGAGCACCGCACCGCTCAGCAAGCCCTGCTCCGACTCGGCCCGTGCCAGCGCGCCGGCGAGGGCGGCGGCGTCGGTGGTGCTCGCTCGTAAGCGCAGCACCACTTCGCTCTCGCGCTCGAGCTGCACGTCGCCTTCTTTGCTGCGCTCGAGCGCGACCACGCGCGTCCCCGAGCTCGAAAGACGGCGCACGATCGCTTGCCCGAGCGCGCCGTTCGCGCCCGTGACCAGCACCACGTTCTGCGATATTTCAGCCATCCGATCGTCTTAGTCGATGGTGACGCCGAGCGATATGCGGCCCAGAATTTCCCACGGATAAGTGAACGGCGTGATGCCGATGGCGGCGAGCTGGCCGTTCACCGGCGTCGCGATCTGGATTTCGTCGCAGTTGCCAGGCTTGGCGTCGGCGACGCTGCGCGCGTCGCTCGGGAAGCAGCGCGTCTCCTTGTTCAGCTCGTAGCCGAGACCGATCCCGCCGCCGAACGTGAACGCGCCCCAGCGGCTGACGGAGCCGAGCATCACGTAGAGCTGGCGTTGAACGTGGGGCACGAAGTCCACGCGCGAGCCGTTCGCGCTCTTCGTTTCGTACTCCAGCGAGTAGTTGGTCAAGCCGGTACGGATCACGTAGCCGCGGAACACGCGCTGCGGCCAGAAGTTCACACCGAGGCTCGCGCCTGCCAGCGCGCCGAGGCCCCCGCTGCCTTGGTAGACGCGGCTGTCACCGCCGCCTAAGTTCAGCCACGGCGGCGAGCGGTCGACGACGAACATCGGCACCGTCTCCACCGACAGCCATTTCAAGAGCCCGACCTCGAGCTCGAAGCCGAGCTGGCCTTGTAAAATCCAATTGAACGGATCCACGCGAACCGAGAAGGGTGGGATTCTGGGCCCTTGTTCCGGCGGCGGCGCAGGGGGCGGGGGCGGCTCCCCGTAGCTGGAGCCATAGCTGGGCTCCGCAGGCGCGTTCTGCGCGTAGGGCTGCGCAACTGGGGGAGGCGCGGAATCGCCCGCCGAACTGGGAGAAGGAGGAGCAGGAGCGGCGGCGGAAGTCGGCGGCGGCGCCGGTATGGGTGCGGGAGCCGCGGGGGGCGGCGCGGACTCATCGGGAAAGGACGCTCCCGTAGGTCCTTGCGCCAAAGCGTGAACCGATGCCGACCAAAGCCCGAAGCCGACGGCGAACCCGAGACCGCGACGAAGCCAGCAAGCCATGCCGCAAGGATAGGCCACGCTCCGCGGTCCCGCAAAAGCGCCCCCCGCTTGTTGCCGAATCCAGATCGCTGTTTTAGCGTGGCGCCTCGATGACGTTATCGGTTCAGCTGGCTCAGGGCGTAGCGACGGAGACCGGGGCGGACGCCCTCATCGTGGGCGTGTTCGCCGGGCAAGTGGCGGATTCGGACGCCCTCCTTGCGCTGGAAGACGCGCTCGGCGGAGGCCTGCTCAGTCACCTCAAGGCGAGCGAGTTCGACGGCAAGCTGGAGCAAACGCAAGACGTGCCGACCTTCGGGCGCGTCAAATCGCGCCGCCTGTTGGTGGTCGGTCTGGGGGCGAAGGGGGATTTGGACACGCCCCGCGCGCGCACCGCGCTCGCCGCCGCCGTGCGCATCGCGCAGTCGTCCTCCACGAAGAGCATCGCGCTCGCGTTGCCGCAGCCGCTGCCGTCACTGCGCGCAGTAGGGGAAGCCGTCATTCTGGGCGCGTACAAGTTCTCACGCTACTTCACTGGGGACCGCAAACCGAAAGCGGAGCTTGCCAAGGTGACGGTGCTGGTCAGCGGCAAAGTCTCGGCCGAGCAGAAGAAGCAGCTGGAGACCGGCGTCGCCATCGGCCGTGCCGTGTGCATCGCTCGCGACGCCGTGAACGAGCCGCCGAACGAGCTGTACCCCGAAACGCTCGCGCAAATCGCGCAGAGAATCGCCAAGGAGAACGGCTTCAAGGTCAAGGTGCTGGACAAAAAGGGCATTTTGGCCGCCGGCATGTTGCTTCACTACGCGGTGGGCCAAGGCTCCACGAACGAGCCGCGCTTCATTCACCTCAGCTACGTGCCCAAGAAGAAAAAGAAGAAGGTCGTCTTCGTCGGTAAGGGCCTCACGTTCGACTCGGGCGGTTTGTGCATCAAGCCGGCCGCCGGCATGGGAGAGATGAAGAGCGACATGGGCGGCGCCGCGGCGGTGCTCGGGCTCATGGCTGCCATCGGCGTCGTCAAGCCAGACATCGAGCTGCACGTGCTGGTTGGCGCGGCGGAGAACATGCCGGACGGCTCCGCGTACCGCCCCGGGGACGTGATCGGGTCATTGGACGGCAAGACCGTAGAGATCATCAACACGGACGCCGAAGGTCGGCTCGTGCTGGCGGACGCGCTGGCCTACGCCGTCAGCCTCAAGCCGGACGTCATCGTGGACGCCGCGACACTGACCGGCGCCGCCCTGGTCGCGCTGGGCAAGACCTGCTCCGCCTTCTACGCGACGGAGGAGGGCCTCGCGGAAGACCTGCAAGCTTCCGCCAAAGAGGCGGGGGAATTGTTCTGGCGCATGCCCCTTTTGGACGAGCTCGGCGAGCAGTTAAAAAGCGACGTCGCGGATCTCAAACATACCGGGGACCGCTACGGCGGCTCGATCACCGCGGCCCTCTTTTTGCGTGAGTTCGTGGGCAAGGTGCCGTGGGTCCACTGCGACATCGCCGGGCCTGTCTTGGCGGAGCGCGCGCGCGGCGCCTACCCCAAGGGAGGAACCGGCCACGCCGTGCTCACGTTCCTGAATTTCGTCGAGCGCCTGGCCCGCTGAGCCCCACATGACGGACGCGACGCGCGAGCAGCGCCGACGGCTGCTGGTAGCCGAGGCCTCGCGCATCGTGCCGGGGCTCTATGGGTGGCTGGCGACGGTGCTCACGCCGGCGCTGCAGCGCGGAGCCTCGCTCTCGGCGCGTGCGATGGCGGCGCTCGCGGTGCTTTCGCTCGCCGCGTCATACGCGCTCTCGGGCCCTCGTCCGCGCGCCAGTCGGGTGCTCGGCGTCTACGTGTTCATGGCGTGCTGCTTCGCCGCCTGGGCCCTCTTAGGGCCGCTCCTGCGTGCCGATCAGCTGGACCCCGTGCGCGGCGCGTTGGGCGCGCTCGGCTTCCTGCTTCACGCGCTGGCGTGGGGAGCCGCTCCGCGAGCTGCCGAGGCGCCTCCGCTCGACAACCTGGTGCCTGGAGCGCCGCTTCAGCCGCGCCACAAGCCAGCTCGGCTCGGGGGCTGGGTCCTTGCGCTCGGCATCGCCGTGTCGCTCCTGCCCGTCGCGCTGGCCTTCGGTGTGCAGCGGCCGGGCGCGGCGCTGCTCGCCCACGCGGTAGCCCTGGGGTCTGGCCTATTGGTGGTCGGGGCAAGCGCGGACCTCTCGCTTCGCGTCGGCCGGCCCCACCAGCAAGCCGCGTGGCGGGCCCGGGCATCGCGAGCCCTCTGGCCGATCGGCGGGCTCATCCTTGCGCTCGGGCTCGGGTTGATCTGGCTCGCGTTCCGTTAGACGCGGTACTGTGGCCTCGGTGGCGCGCGTTCTAGACTTCCTCGCCTGTCTGCTCGTGCTCGGCGGCGGCGTCGCGTTTGCGCGCGGCGTGCAGGCCTTGGGAGAACGTAAAGACCTCGTGGCCGTCTATCTGCTCGCGGTCGGCGCGCTCTGTCTCAAGGCGGCAACGGACATGCTGCGCCCCAAGGCTGGGGATGCATGAAGATCGGCTGCGGGCTCGCGCTCCTGGCGCTGAGCTGTAGCTCGAGCGCCCCCACGGCGTCGCCCACCAGCTCGGCGCTACCCCCGGGCGTCGTTGCTCGCAGCGGCACGGAGCTCGTTGGCGCGTCGACGGTCGCGCGCATCGCGGAGCGCCGCGGCGTCTCGTTGCATGCGGCGAGCGATCTCGCCGTCTCGGACGCCGTTCTGGCGGTCGGTGCGCGCGAGCGGTTACCGCCCGGTACCGTGCGCAGCATCGAGCGCGCCGCGAACGCTCGCGCAATTCTAGAGCTGCTTGCGCGCGACGTGCAGGCGCTCGCGCCGCCCACCCTCGCCGAGCTGGAGGAAGTGCGGAGCGAGCGTTGGGTGGTGTTGGACCGGCCCGATGCCGTACGAACGACCCACGCCGTCGTCCTCAACGACGACCCGGCGCGCGCGCCTGCCGCACGGCTGGTGGCGGAAAAGCTGGGCGTCGCCCTCATGTCGGTCACCACCGGTCCCGAGCTCGTTCGGATTGCGCAGGCTTTTCCGGCGGAGGGGTTCGAAATTCGCGCGGAAGCGCTGCCCTTCGTGACTCCGGACGGGCGTACCTTCGTGCGGTCGGACGTCGGCTTGACCGCGAGCCCGGGCGGCTTCGATCCGGCGTTTGCCAAAGCCGCCAACGCGATCGCGGAGGTCGGCCAGTTAGGACCGATAACGGAGAGCAGCTTCGGCTTCCATCTGATCTTGGTCGAGGAACGGCTGCCCGGAGTCTCGACGCCCCGCGAAGAGCTGACGACCATGCTTACTCCCGAGGTGCACACGCGGCGAGGGAGCAAGCTCCGGCGAGAGCTGCTGGACAAGCTGCGCGGCAGCGTACCGATCCAGGTCGAGCGCGCCGCGGACGACTTGACGGCGCGAGTCAAAATGACTCCATGAAGCGCCTTCGCCGGGGCGCCGTTCGCGACCAGAGCGACTCGCCGTTCAGCGCGATCCTGTCGCGCCTCTGCGACGACAGCGGCGCTCTCGCGGCCGCGCTCGTGGACGCGGAGGGCGAGACCGTGGACTACGCGGGGCTCCTGACGCCCTACGAAATCAAAGTCGCCGCCGCGGAGTGGCGCATCGTGCTTGCCGTCGTTCATGCGGCCAGGGTGCCCGGGTTCCGCCACGTGACCGAGCTCACGGTTCGCGCCGGGAGGCGGACGTTCTCGATGTCGGCCATGCCCGACGGCTACGCGATTGCTCTTTGCCTTCCGCGCCGAAGCTTCGTCGTCTCGCCGCGGGCATTGGCTCAGGCCAAGCGGGAGCTGGCCCATGAGGCAGGGTTGGTCCTGCCCGCGGGCCGGAGCCAGGCGACTTGGGCTCGGGTCCAGGTACGGGTCCCCGAAGAGCCGCGCCGTCAGCGGCGTCCGGACGCGGTGTGGGTGAACGGGGCCTGGAGCCCCATCACGATCTTGGGTCGCTACCAAGACCGGGACCTTTCGCGGAGCGAGCGGGGGTACCTGGCGCAGCTGGCATCCGGAGCGGAGGTCTTCCTCGTCCGAGAGCCACTCGGCGTGTGGTTCGTGGACAACGCCGCCGCCCTCTCGGCCTGACGTAGGCCGGGGCAGCGCCGTTGGGAGGCAGGTCATTGACTCCCGGCATGACGAGCCTGCGACCCTCCGCTGGGGCGCGCCGACAGCGGCGGCCCCGTGGCTGAACGAGCCACCTATAAGGAGTACGTGCCCCCCAGTTATCCACAACTTGTGGATAAGATTGAAAAATCGATCGAAGGCGATCGAAAAATATTGCCTGGTCTGAGGAAGTGGACCATATAGCCGCTCCCTCGACGGCGGCCCTCAGCGGCGGCAGTCGACGGCGGGCCGCAAGGCATCCCGGTCCAGCTCGGACCGACCCCAGAAGGAGACTTCCGGGGCCGAGAAGAGCCGAATCGGCGACCTCTATTCAATCGGAATACCGAGCGAAATTAGAGGTCGAAAGTTTCGAAGAAACTTCTGGACAACAGAAGCCAACGGAACTAGATACCGCGACCCCGCTGCAGGGAGCACCCGCTCCCCTCGGTCCTTGAAAACTGAGTCCTAATACCC
>JAQSWN010000386.1 GCA_029266615.1 Polyangiaceae bacterium | reverse complement strand
GACTCAGGTCGCAGTCGCAGAAGTGACCAAATTTCGCTAATGATTTCAAGTGCAGCGCGCCGGAAAGTCGATCAGTCGCATCGGTGACCATCGCCCGAATCACGCCCGCGGATTGTCACCGCTGCGACTATGCCGTGATGTGCGAGCGTGAGCCCGAAATCGTTCAGCAAATTTAGTCCAAACCGCGACATCGTGCCGAGTCTCGAACACCCCTTCTTTTTGAAGTATCGACAAGCTCGACGCGCGGCTCGGGACCCCTCGAGCCCCGACACCGCTCCTTAGATGATGTCGAGATGGCCGGTCGATCGAGATGTATTGGAGCTGGAGACGGGCACGTTTACGGGCACGCGCGAGCGATCCCAATTCAGGGATACGCCTTAACGTTTGACCGAAACGTGGACGTGGGTGGCGTCCTCGTAATACACCCAATCGAAGCCGGCTTTGACCGCGAGCGCGGCGAGGGTGCCGAGCTTGGTGGGGTCTTGGTCGGAAGTCGTGATATCCGCGGCGCGGCCTTCGTAGTGCACGCTGCCCGCCCCGTGCTCGCGGCGGTCGTCCCAAGCCTCCGTGACGCGTAGCTCGACCTTGGGCCAGGTTTGGCTCACGAGCTTGGACAGCTGGACCAAGTTCTTGCGCAGCCTCGGGGTCATGAACCGGTCGGACTTGTTGCGCTCCTCGTCCTTGAAGACGATCGGGCAATCTTCGCACTCGACGAGCATTCGAAACCCGGTGCTGGCGCGCGAGATGGGCGCGTCCGCGGCGCCCACCACCGTCGCTTCGGGCACGTTCGGCAGGCGCTCGCCGACCACGAGCTGGGTGCGGGTGCGCTTTGCCAGTGAATCGCCGCTCTCGGAGTCGAGGGCCGAGAGCTGGTCACACGCCAAGGAAAGGGCGCTGAAAATCAGGAGCGGCGCGGCACGCAGCATGCGAGCGGGATCGTCGCCTGGGCCGCACGGGCCGGACAAAAAAACGGCCGAGCCGAGCGGGCGGGCGGGCGGGCGTCCATGATACGACTGGTTCGTGGACACTCACGAGCTGGATGGGGCGCTGGCCGCGAGCCTGGAAGACGGCCGGCTTTCGCGCGCCGAGCGCCAGGCCCTGGGCGAGATCTTGGCGCAAACGCCGCCGCCGGACGCGAGCCGCCTGGCCCAGCTGAGGGCGCGCGCGTTCGCGCTCGCTAAAGGTCGAATGACCGAGCCGCGCGCGGTGGAGGCGCTCGAGTGGGTGGAGGACTTCGTGAAGTTGCTCGCTCGCTCGGAGCGGGGTGAGTCTGCGGCGCCAGCGCGCGCCTGCTTCAGCCCGGGCGACGCCTGCTTGAGGACGATCCTGTCCGAGCTCGAGCGAACGAAGAAGACGGCGGACATCTGCGTCTTCACGATCACGGACGACCGCATCGCGCAGGCGATGTGGGTCGCGCATCAGCGCGGCGTCGCGATTCGCGTCATCACCGACAACGACAAGCAGTACGACGGCGGCTCGGATATCGACCGCCTGCGGCGCGCCGGCATCCCCGTGAAGGTGGACGAGACCGAGCACCACATGCACCACAAGTTCGCGGTGTTGGACGGCGTGACCTTGCTCAACGGCAGCTACAACTGGACGCGAAGCGCTTGCGCCTTCAACGAAGAGAACTTGGTCGTCACCACGGAGCTCAAGCTCGTGCAGACTTTCGCTCGTCATTTCGAGGGCATGTGGGCGGCCTTGCCCGGACATTGAATGTCCGTGGGCAAATTCTCGGCGCTAGAATCCCGGCGATCGCGGTGATACATACGTTCGGGTGACGACGCCGCCGAACTTCGAGCTCTCGCAGCTAGACGCCGTGGCGTTCCTACGCGCGCTCCCTTCGGAGTCAGTCGATCTGCTCTTCACGGACCCCGCCTACGAGTCGCTGGAGAAGCACCGCGCGATCGGCACCACCACTCGCCTCAAGGTGAGCCAGGGCTCCAGCAACCCGTGGTTCGGCGTGTTTCCCAACGCGCGCTTCGGTGAGCTGTTCGAAGAGGTGTATCGCGTCCTCAAGCGCGACACGCACTTTTACCTCATGTGCGATCAGGAAACGGCGTTCGTCGCCAAGCCCATCGCGGAACGAGCGGGCTTCAAGTTTTGGAAGCCGATCGTGTGGGATAAAAAGTCGATCGGCATGGGCTACCACTACCGGGCCCGCTACGAGTTCGTGCTCTTCTTCGAGAAGGGCAAGCGGCGCCTGGCAGATCTCGGCATCGCGGACGTGCTCACGGTACCGCGTATCCGCGGCGGCTATCCGGCAGAGAAGCCCGCGGCCTTGAGCCAAATCTTCATCGGTCAAAGCACCGCTCCCGGTGAATTGATTGTCGACCCATTCATGGGCTCCGGGTCTAGCGGCGTCGCCGCGCTCACCCTCGGCCGTCGCTACGCCGGGAATGACGTGTCGGATGACTCGCTCAAGCTCGCTCGCGAGCGGCTGCTGGGCGCGGGCGGCGTGGAAGGGTCCGTCGTCGCGCGGCCGGCGAACGCGGTGGCGGTGCAGCAGCGGCTCGCGCTGGGCTAGTCATGGCGCTGAGCGGCAAAGAGTACGCGGACCTCATCGCGTCTTACATCTTGAAGAACTTCGGCGCGCGCGGCCTCAAGGTGTACCGCGAGGTGTCGATGGGTAAGACCATCATCGGCAAAAATCGGCAGCTGGATATCCTGGTGATCCACGAGCAAAGCTCGACCGTCCTCGCCATCGAGTGCAAGTACCAAGACACCCTCGGCACGGTGGACGAGAAGATTCCCTACGCCATCCAAGACATGCAGGCGATGGGCACGCCCGTTTGCTTGACCTACGCCGGCAAGGGCTTTTCTTCCGGCATTTTGCACATGCTGGCGGCGTGCCCCATTGCCGCGCAGTGCCTGCCGCAAGCGAGCCTCGAGCCGACTCGGGAGACGCGCGAGCTCGACATCGCGCTGGCGATGGCGTTCCGCTTTTGGGACCTCGTGGTCGCGAACAAGAAGCCGTTCGTCTTGCCGGCGGAGCCAGTGGTGGAGCCTCCGGCGCCAGCGATCGAAGAGCCGCTCGCGCTTCCTCCCGCCGCCGCGCCGCTGCCGGCGCCGGTGGAATCGTCGTTCGGCGCCGGGCCGCTCTTCGCGCGCGGCCGTGACGCGGAGTGACGCGAACGGCGACGTGAGCGCCTGCTCACGTCTGGCTCGGCGACGTTTCGGTGCGATCATCGCGTTGGGCTCTTCTGTAGTTGCCCGGCGTTTGGCCGTGCTCCCGCGTGAAGGCGAGCGAAAACGCGGCCGCTGAGCCGTAGCCGACGCGAAGCGCCACGTCCTCCAGCGAGAGCTCGGTTTGCCGCAAAAGCGCGCGCGCTTGGAAGAGTCGCCAGCGCGTGAGGTAGGCGGCCGGCGTCTCCTTCATGACCGCGCTAAAGTGGGCCGCAAACGCGGAACGAGACTTACCGGCTAGGCGCGCGAGCGAGTCGACCGACCAAGGCGCCGCGGGGTCTCGGTGGATGGCGCCCAACGCGCTGCGAACCGCGGGATCACTGAGGCCACTGAACCAACCTCCAACCGGGCATTCGACACCGGCGGGGGGCGTGAAGAAGCGCATCGTCTCGATGACGAGCATTTCGGTGAGGCAGGTCGCCAGCGCGGCGGTTCCGTCGCGAGGGTTCTGCACCTCCTCGGCGAGCTGCTCCAGGTGTTGGAGGCAGCGCGGACTACGCGCAAGGAGGGCGGGCGGGGCGTGGATGGCGGGTGGAAGCACGCTGAGAAGCGGATGATCGGGAGCTTGGAAGGCCAGCTCACCCGTAAGCACTCGCGTAGCCGCCGATGAGCCGGGCGCACTCCGGATGCGGTGCGCAGGAGCCTGCGGCAAAAGGAGCAAGTCTCCGGGCCCGAGGTCACGCTCGACTTGCCCGTCGTCGAAACGCGCGTAGCCGCTGAGGACGAGATGCAGTCCGGCGCTGCCCGGGGCGTGCCGCTCATCGAACGGCGACGGGAGCTCGCGCACGACGAACGTGGTCCGTCGAAGGCGCATCTGCTCGACGGCTCGACTCATCAAGTCCATGGGTGCCCGCGGTCAGACGAG
>JAQSWN010000176.1 GCA_029266615.1 Polyangiaceae bacterium | reverse complement strand
CGCCGCCGTTGCCGTAGCGATGGGCGTTCACGAGAGCGATCGCTTCGTCCAACGTTTCCACCCGCACGATGGCGAGCACGGGGCCGAAGATCTCTTCTTGATAAATGCGCATCTGCGGTGTCACGTGGTCGAACAAGCAACCGCCGAGGAAGAACCCCTGCTCGGCGCCGGCGACGCGGAGACCGCGACCGTCCACGAGGAGCTTCGCCCCCTCTTGCACGCCGAGCGTGACGTAACCGGTCACTCGTTCCAGGTGCTGCGGCGTGACGAGCGGCCCCATGTCCACGCCCGCCGCCGTGCCAGGCCCCACTTGGAGCGCACGAACCTTGGGGATCAGAGCCTCTTTTGGCCCCGCCCAGTGCCTGCACACGCTTTCCCGCGGCTGTGCCGCGTTGGTACACGTTCTCGGCCACAGGGGTGGAGCCGACGAGGCTGATGGCGGCCACGTCCGGGTGAGCGATGAAGGCGTCCACGACCTCCTTGTCGCCGTTGACCACGTTGAACACCCCAGGCGGCAGTCCTGCCTCCGTGAACAGCTCCGCCAGCCGCAGCGCGAGAGACGGCACGCGCTCGGACGGCTTCATCACGAACGTGTTGCCGCAGGCGATCGCGACCGGCGCCATCCATAGCGGGATCATGGCGGGAAAGTTGAAGGGGCCGACGCCAGTGCAGACGCCGAGCGGCTGGCGAAACGAGAAGCTGTCCACGCCCCGCGCCACCCCCTCCGAGAACTCGCCTTTGAGGAGTTGCGGAATACCGGCCGCGAACTCCACCACCTCCATGCCCCGCGTGACGGAACCGCGCGCGTCTTCCAGCACCTTGCCGTGCTCTGCGGTCACGAGCCCGGCCAGCTCGTCCAAGTGCCGATCGATGAGCGATTTGAGCGCGAACATGACGCGCGCGCGCCGCAGCGCGGGCGTTGCCGACCAACTTCCGAAGGCGGCCGCGGCGGCCGTGACGGCCTGCGCCACGTCCGCGCTCGTGGAGAGGGGGACTTCGCTCACCGGAATGCCGCGCGCGGGATCGTAGATGTTGCCGTAGCGGGAGGTCTGGCTCGCGACGCGCTCACCGCCGACGTAGTTCCAAAGCTTGGAGACCATTGGACCCAAAAGTTACCATGGCGAGGCCGGAAAAATTCACCTCGTCATGCCCGGCCGGGCCCGTCTCGAGCATGAATTCCTGAGCAATAAGGGGCTCGCCCGCGAATCTTTTTGGCGCGACGTTGAGCGTGGAATAGGGGAAAAGGCCGATGTCATCGCGAACGCACCGATCGCTCGACCGTCATGGGTGGCGCCGCCTACATGGCGCGTCCCGGCTTTGGCTACCGCTCGCGCTCGCAGGGTGTGGCACGCCGCCGGCTGCTCACTCTGCTCCGACGGCGGCCCCCACTGCTTCGCCAGTCAGTGTCGCGAAGGCGGAGACCCTCAGCGCGGAACCGCACCTCGGCGCGCTCGAGCAGCTCACGGCGGGTGGCGAGAACGCAGAGGCATACTGGTCCTTCGACGGACGCCAGCTCATCATGCAGGCGCACGCCGGTGAGGGCTGCGACCAAATTTACCGACTCACCCCTGGCTCGGAGAAAGTACGCGTCTCGACCGGCAAAGGCGCGACCACCTGCTCTTACTTCCTGCCCGGCGATCAGGAGCTCATCTACGCCTCGACCCACCTCGGCGGCGACGCGTGCCCGCCGAAGCCGGACCACAGCCAGGGGTATGTGTGGGCCCTCTACGACAGCTACGAGATCTTCCGCGCCAACACCGACGGCTCGAACCTGCGGCGGCTCACCAACTCTCCGGGGTACGACGCGGAAGCCACCGTCTGCAAAACGGACGGCTCCATCGTATTTACGTCCGTGCGCGATGGAGACATCGAGCTTTACCGTATGAACGCGGACGGAACGGACGTGCGGCGGTTGACGCACAGCCCCGGCTACGATGGCGGCGCGTTCTTCAACGAGGACTGCAGCAAGTTGGTGTGGCGCGCTTCGCGGCCAAAAGGTGCGGCTCTGGAAGAGTTCAGGAGCCTGCTCGGCAAAGGTTTGGTGCGACCGACCAAGCTCGAGCTCTACGTGGGCAACGCGGACGGTACCGACCCCACGCAGGTCACGTACCTCAACGCAGCGTCGTTCGCTCCCTTCTTCTATCCCGGCTCGAAGCGTCTCATCTTCTCCAGTAACTACGGCGATCCAAAAGGTCGCGAGTTCGAGCTCTGGGCCATCAATACGAACGGCACGGAGCTGGAGCGCATCACGAGCTCGCCGGGGTTCGACGGCTTCCCCATGTTTTCCCCGGATGGCAAGACGCTCGCCTTCGCCTCCAATCGCAGGACCGAGCAGGGAAAGCACGACACGAACGTATTTTTGGCCAAGTGGAACGCGGCCGCGCCCGTGCGACCGACCCTGGAGACCGCCGCGGACCGCGTTCAGCGGGACATCGTCTGGCTGGCGGACCCGGCGCGCGAGGGGCGCGGTCTCGGGACGAAGGGCCTGGTTGCCGCCGGTGAGTTCATCGAGCAGCGATTCAAACAGCTAGGCCTACTGCCGGCGGGAAACCAAGGCACGTACCGAGACGACTTCGAGGTGGCCAAGCGCGTGACGGTCGGGAAAGAGACGAGTCTCTCGCTTTCGGGCGCGGTCGTCGACGCGGCGGCTTTTCAGCCCCTGGCGTTCTCTGCCCAAGGGAAGGCGGAGGGGGAGCTGGTCCTCGCGGGCTACGGCGTCGTCGCAGAGGAGCTGAAGGTCGACGATTACAAGGGGCTCGACGTCAAAGGCAAAGTCGTGGTGGTGAGGCGCTTCGTGCCCGAGGGGGGCAAATTCGCGAAGGCGGCTGACCGGCGCCGCTACAGCGACCTTTGGTACAAAGCGTCCATCGCGCGCAACGCGGGCGCAGCCGGGCTCATCGTCGTAGACGCGCCGCTGGCGCCGCCGCACGAAAAGAAGTGGAAAGCGCCGGCAGAAGCGAAGTTCCCAGAGCTGGTGCGCGAAAACTACGGCGACGCCGGCATCCCGGTCGTGATCGTCGAGCGAGCCGCGTTCGAGCCGACCCTGAAGCAGCTCGAGCAGAAGAAGAAGGTGACGAGCCGGATGCAGCTGGCGCTCGGCTACGAGAAGCAGGCGGCATTCAATGTCGTCGCGCGCATCCCTGCGAACGTTCCGCCCGCCGAGCGCGCTTCGGGCGAGCTGGTGGTCGGCGCGCACTACGATCACCTCGGTTACGGCGGAGTGCATTCGCTCACGCCGGATAGCAGCGCGCCGCACGTGGGTGCGGACGACAACGCGTCCGGGGTCGCGGCGATCCTGGAGGTGGCGCGGGAGCTGAAGGCGGCGCCGCGATTGAAGCAAGACGTCCTCGTCATCGCGTTTTCGGCGGAGGAGAGCGGCGTGCTCGGCTCCTCGCACTTGGTATTCGACCCGCCCGCGGGCATTGATCCGAAGAAGCTCCGCGCCATGCTCAACTTGGACATGGTGGGGCGGCTTCGCGACGACCAGCTCACGGTGCTGGGGGCCAAGACGGCGACGGAGTGGCAAGCGCTCGTAAGCGCCGCCTGCGACCGCGCGCGCATCGACTGCGCGCTCAGTGGAGATGGGTATGGCCCGAGCGACCAAACGTCTTTCTATGCCGCCGGCGTTCCCGTCCTGCACTTCTTCAGCGGGTCCCACCGCGACTATCACAAGCCGAGCGATACGGCGGATCGCGTCAATGCCGCCGGCGCCGGGCAGATCGCGGCGCTGGTCGGCGACGTGGCGCGGTCGATCACGGAGCTACCGGGTCCGCTCGCGTTTCAAGCCGTCGCACCGGATGCGCCTAAGGGTGACCTGCGCTCTTTCAACGCGTCCCTCGGCACCATTCCGGACTACGCGGGGCCCACCGACGGCGGGGGGGTGCTGCTTTCCGGCGTACGGCCCGGGAGCGCGGCGGAGAAGGCGGGCTTGAAGCGCGGGGACACCTTGGTCAGCCTTGGAAAGACCGAGCTCAAGAGCCTGCACGATTTGATGTTCGTGCTGAACAGCGCCAAGCCCGGTCAGACCACGACCGCGCGCATCAAACGTGACGGCAAGGTGATTGCGCTGCCAGTCACTTTCGAGGAGCGGACCCCCCGGAAGGAGTGACCGTAGCCGCGGCTCAGCCGAGCTCGTCTTCGCGGATGCGCTCGGCTTCGGCTTCGTCGTCTTCGTCGTCTTCCTCTTCCTCGTCGTCTTCGTCTTCGTCGTCTTCCTCTTCCTCGTCGAGCGCTGCGTCCGGCATCTGCGCGGACGCTAGAGTGGCTTCACTGACGAGCAGCTCCTCCACGTTGGGGATCTCGTTCGGGTCGCTACCGTGCGGACGGGCTTCGTGCGTCGTCTCCGTCGCACGCTCCAGCCAGACAGCGCCCAGATCTTCCGGGGCGACGGCGTCGTATCCCTCGCTCTGCTCGCCTTCGGCGATGCCGGGCAGCGAGTTCCAGACTTCGTCCAGTGATGCGTCCGTCGGCGCCTCGTTCGCGAACGGCTCATTACTGGCGAGCAGCGCCGCGCCCGATGTTTCGTCCTGCGGAAGCAGCCGGCGCGACAGTGCGTCGTCGATGTTCGGATCAGCGCTGCGCCCGATGGGCAGCTCCGCGCTCTCCGGCTCGACGAGCTCATCCGAACCCGTGGACACGTCCACGAGCTGCCGGCGCTTGAGCCAGCTGGCTGCGGCCAGTCCCGCTGCCGCGCCCGCCATCACCAAAGCCGATTGTGTCCTTCGATTGCTCACGGTGTTACCTCGGGCAGGGAGGTTGCAAGCTCCGGGCCCACTCCAGGGGCCTCCAAACGGGCGAAATCGGCCGGGAACCGGGGCAAAATCTCCCAGGCGTGTCAGCGCGCTGCGGCGCGCACTAAGAGTGTGCCATGGCGATCAGCATCGTGAGGCTCGGCAGCAAGCGCGCGACCAATGAGGGGCCGCGACTCGGGACCGTGCGGCGTCCGCCACGGGGGGTGCCGAAGTCCGAATACGCGAAGCGCGATTACTACGACGTTTGGTTCCCGTTACTCGCCCCCAGCAGCGCGCTCGTGAAGCGCGGGCGCTCCGCGACGAACGAGCGGCAGCTCCATGCTTTCCAGCAGGCCTATCGGCGGGAGATGGGCCGGGCCGACGCCGCGCGGGCACTGGACCTCTTGGCCACGCTCTCCCACGGCGCCGCTTTTGCCGTCGGCTGCTACTGCGAGGACGAGGCGCGCTGCCATCGCGCGGTGCTGCGCGAGCTGCTGCGGGAACGCGGCGCCGCGCTGCGCTGACCGCATTCGAGCTCCATCGGATCCCGACCGGGAATGCCGAGGGTACTCCCGGGGTTTGGGACGCGCATGCGTCATCCTCGTTTTCTCGCCGCACTCCCGTTCGTCGTCGCTTGCGCGTCGGCCCCCCCTCCGGCCGCCGAGCCCGAGCCCGCGGGTCACGTGGTCTCCGCGACGCCGGCGCCGACCCCTCCCCCGGCGGCGGCACCGACTCCGTCCGCACCACCGCCCAGCGCGGAGGAGCAGAAGCGCGCCGCGGATCGGCAAGCGCTCGAGAAAGACTTCGCGAAGCTGGAATCGGATCAGCAAGCGGCGCTTTCGCGAGCGACCCCGGAGCTGCGCAAGCAGACGCAGGAGCTGGCGCAGAAGCAGTTCCCATCGACGAAGGCCGCCCTCACCGCGATCGCAGCGAGCCCGCACCGCAAGCCCGGCAACGCCGAGCGCGACGCGCAACGTCACCCTCAGCAGATGCTGGAGTGGCTCGGAGTGAAGCCCACGCAAAGTGTGCTCGAGTACGGGCCCGGCGAAGGCTGGTGGACGGAGCTGCTCGCGCCCTTGCTCGCGAAGCGCGGCAAGCTCATGGTGACGGCGACGGATCCGAATGGCCCGAAGGACCAGCGCGGTACCTTCTACGGCTTGCGCACCAAGTACTTCTTGGACAGCCTCCCCGAGGCGTACGGCAACGTGCAGCCCGTGATCGTCGAGCCGAAGGCGCCGAGCTTGGCGTCGATTGAAGGCAAAGTGGACGTCGCGCTCGTGTTTCGCGCGCTCCACGGAATGAACAACTCCGGACAGCTAGGGGCTTGGCTCGGTGAGCTGCATCGCGCGCTCAAGCCGAACGGCGTGCTCGGCATCGAGCAGCACCGCGCGGCCGCAGGCCAGAACCCGACCGAAACCAGCAAGCGGGGCTATCTGCCCGAGGCGTTCGTCATCGAGCAAGTGGAGGCGGCGGGGTTCAAGCTAGCCGCCAAGTCGGAGTTGAACGCGAACCCCAAGGACACGAAGGATTACCCGGAGGGTGTTTGGTCGCTCCCGCCAACATTGCGTGAAGGCGAAAAGAATCGCGACAAGTACCTGGCCATTGGGGAGAGCGATCGCATGACGCTGAAATTCGTGAAGGTGGCTCGGGCGGGCAAGTAGCGGGAGCGGAGCTGGGAGCGCTTCCTTGCGCAATATTGCGAGATTTTTGAGACCCTGAAGCTGGCGCGGGAGTGGCCGCTTGATACGCTCGGCGCCACTTCGGTCTCAGCTTCATGTCGAACTCTTCTGCGGAACCTCCAAGTAGTAGTCCCCTCGCATCGTCATCCGTCCCCCCCGTGGACGTGCCGCTGCCCGGCCTATGGCACGTCACGTGGCCGCTGTTCGTGAGCCTGGGCCTCTCGCTCTCGCTGCATTTCACGGACGCGTTCTTCCTCAGCCGCATTTCGGATGCCGCCGCCGCGGCCGCAGGCGCCATCAACCCGCTGCTCGGCGCGACGCTCGTGTTGTTCTCGGTCGTCGGGCAAGCCGGCGCGAGCGTCGCCGGTCGCCTGCACGGCGCAAAGCGTTACGACGAGCTGCCGCTCACCTTCTTGGTGCTGCTAGGCTTCAACCTCGTCGCAGGGGTGCTCATCAGCGCGCTCTTGTTCGCGCTCCATCCGTGGGTGCCGGGTTGGCTGGGCCTCGACGGAGACGCGGCGGCGGCGGCTCGCACGTACATGGCCGTCCTCGGCGGCTGCCAAGTGCTCAAAGCCGTGCAGCTCGCCTACGGCAACATGCTGAACTCGCGCGGTGCGACGCGCTGGGTGATGATCGAGGCCATCGCCACCAACGTGGCGAACATTGGACTGAATTTTGCGCTCTATCGAGGCTGGTTCGGGGTTCCGGCGAGCGTCGCGACCGTCTCCGCCGCGACGATGATCGCGCTCCTCTTCGGCATGTTGTTCACGATCGCGGTCGTGCACCTGAAGCTCGAGGTGCGGTTCCCGTGGCGCAGCTCGTGGGCCGAGCTCCAGGCGGCGCTGCGGCCCATCTTGAAAATCGGTCTCCCGTCGGCGACGGAGCCAATTTCGTACCAAATCGCGCAGGTCGTCATCAATCTGCTGGTCATCTCCCTCGGTGCGCGGGCCCTCGCGACGCGCACCTATGTCATCAGCTTCATCAACATCAGCACCGTGCTGTGGTCGCTCGCCATCGGCGTCGGCGCGCAGATCGCGGTCACGCATCGCGTGGGCGCTGGTCGGCTGGAGGAAGCGAACGATGCCTTCCACCGGGCGCTGCTCTACGCGGTGGCGGGCAATGGCGTGATCGCGCTCCTCCTCGCAGTGTTCTATCAGCCGCTCCTCGGCCTTCTCACGAGCGATCCGGACATCATGCGTGTCGCCGCACCGCTCTTCGCGCTCGGGGTCGCGGTCGAGATGGGCCGCGCCGTGAACATCGTGGCGGGCGGCGCGCTGCGCTCGACGGGCGACGCCGGCTACGCCGCCACGGTGGCGCCGCTCTTGATGTGGGGCATCGGGGTGCCGGCCGCGTTCCTGTTCGGAGGCTCTTTGGGTTGGGGCTTGACCGGCGTGTGGGTGTCCATGGCCCTCGACGAGTGCCTGCGCGGTGTCGTTTGTTACCGGCGTTGGCGCAGCGGCCGCTGGCGCACGACGTCCGCCCTGGCGGAGGCCCGCTCCCCGCACCTGGAAGCAGCGGGCTAGGACTAGCGCGTCGCGGCGGGCCGAGTGTTAGGCTCGACGCGTGGCGTCCAGCAAAGCCCCCGAAAGTCCGCTCGTTACCGCCGCTCGTGAGCTAACGGAACAGCTCGCGCGCTTCGAGGCGCAGAGCGAAGACCTCAGTCGCCTCACGATCAACTCCGACAAGGCGCTGCAGCGCGCGCGTCAGGGATTGGAAGCCTGCGCGGGGCACGAGGGGGCGCTTTCGCGGGCGCTGCGTGCATTCGCGGAAGCCATGCAGGGCGTGCAAGCGACGCAGCAGCGCTGCGTGGAGGTGACAGCCACGACCGCCGGTCGCATCGCCGCTCGCCAGGCGGAGCGGGCGGAGCTGCAGAGCCGGCTGGCCACCTTGGGCGAGAGCGCGCGTCAGGTGAGCGCACCCGTCGCGGAGCTGGCCGAACGAGGCGTCGAATCCGCCTCACTGATCGGCTCGCTACAAGAAGTGGAGCGCCGGCTGGACGGTGTGATCGCCGAGGCCGCCGCGCTGTGGGAGCTGTCACGCGCTGGGGATTGGGCGGACTTGGAGCGAGACACGCAGGGCATGCGAGACCAGCTGCAGGCGCTGCGCAACCGGGTGCTGCTCATGCGACGAAAGCTCGCGGACTCCGCTCCTTCCTGAACCGCATCGGACAGACAATGTCCGACGTGAGCTGGTGGGTGCGGTCACTCGCGCGCATGCTCTCGCGCATGTGCAGCGAGCCAATCGTCTTCAGTCACACGGGCCTCACGGTGCGCGCGGCTCTCCGCGGCGAAGCCTGGAGAGGTCAAATCGTCGACGCGCGGGGCGAGGTACAGGACGAGTTTTCGTACACGCGGGAGGCGTTCCCGGGCGCGGTCATCGGCGCCCTTCGTTTCCGGGACTTGGACTTCGCGGTGCGCCTCGCTGCGCGCCTGTGGCTCTACACGGACGGCTGAGTCTCGAGCCGCGCGGCTTGGCCGTTGTTGCCCCGCCCCAGCAAGCAGACTAGAAGCGAGGTTCGAAGGGAGTCGAGCGTGAGACGAAGTCGACACGTCTTGCTGTGGAGCGCGCTGGCGGCGGCCTGCGCGAACGTCACGCGGCCGGCGGCCACGCCCTCCCCGGGAGCGCCGTCGAGCGCAGCCGAGACTACCAGCGCGAGCTTAGGCATGAGAAAGTTCGATGAAGACGTCGCGTTTCTCCAGCGTCACGGGGCCAAGGTCAAAGTCTTGTCGCGGGCGGACGGCGGCTGCATCGCGGTGTCGGGCGCTTACCAAGCCAGGGTGATGACGAGCGCCTTCGCGGCCGACGGCGCGAGCCTCGGGTTCGTGAACCGCGCTTTCATCGAGGCGGGAACGACCGGAACCGCGTTCGACAACTACGGGGGGGCTGATCGCTTCTGGCTCGGCCCCGAGGGCGGGCAGTTCGCGCTCTACTTCGCGCCCAGTGCGCCGTTCACCTTCGAAAACTGGCGAACGCCGAGCGCGTTTCAGGAGGGCGAGTGGCAGGAGCAAGCGAGCCACGCAGACTCGGTCCGCTACGCTCGTTCTTTCTCGATCCAGAACTACGCAAAGACGCCGTTCACGATGGAGATAGCGCGAACCATCACGCTCCTGAGCGCCGAGCAAGCGCAAGCGTCACTGCGGCTGGCGCCGCCGGCGGGCGTGCAGTGGGTCGGGTTCCGGAGCGAGAATCGGCTCACCAACACTTCCTCGCAGGCGTGGACGGAAGCGCAAGGTCTTCCCAGCATCTGGATCTTGGGCATGTTCAACCCGGCGCCAGACACGCGCATCATCCTGCCGTTCGAGAAGCAAGGCACCGGCCGAGTCGTGAACGATAGCTACTTCGGTCAGGTCGGAGCGGAGCGACTGCTCGTGAACGACGAAAAGGGGTTCGTGCTGTTCAAGGCGGACGGTCGAGCACGCGGCAAGGTTGGGCTTTCGCCCTCCCGCGCGAAAGACGTGCTCGGCAGCTACAGCGCGCCCGGGGAGTTGCTCACCATCGTGCGGTTCACGAAGCCGGCCGGCGCGACGCGCTACGTCGACAACTCGTGGGAAATCTCTACCAAGCCATACGGAGGGGACGTGAGCAACGCTTACAACGACGGACCGGTGGAGCCCGGCAAGCCATCCCTCGGCGGTTTCTATGAGCTAGAGAGCAGCTCGCCTGCCGCCGCCCTCGCGCCGGATACGTCAATTGCGCACACCCACGACACCTATCACTTTCACGGGCCGCGGGCCGCGCTGGAGGCTATCGCTCGAGCGTCGCTCGGCGTGAGCCTTGCAGACGTGGAGAGCGCCTGGCGATGACGGAAGGAGCGGGAAGATATGCTACGGAGCTCGTGTTAGCCTGAGCGCGATGCTCCGGTTGTCATCGTTGCTGTGTGCCGTCTCGTGCGCCCTTTCTTGGTCCGCCCTGGTGCGCGCGCAATCGGAGGGTGGGCCGCTGCCGCAGCCGGAGAGTCCGCCGATGGCTCCCGTGGCTCCCCGTGCAGAGCCAGCACCCCCCGCGGAGTTACCTCCGCCGGAGCCCGCACCGCCCGCTCCCGGCAGTGCCCCGCCCGCGTCCGATTCGTTCGCTCTTCCGCCCACGCCGCCGCCCGCTCCTGCCCCGCCCGCAGCCGGCTCCGCGACGACGCCGGCACCGCCGCGTGAGCAGCTACCGCGTGAGCAGCTGCCGCGCGAATTCGCCGAGCCTGACGCGCGGCGCCCCAAGCCCGCCGAAGGATTGTTCCGATCGCCCGCGGACGTGCACCACGTGGAAGACCGCGACAGAAGGGAGCGCGTCGATCAGTTCAAGATAGGGCCCGTCGTGGGCGTCGGAGTCCCCAGCGTGATTAGCGTAGGCGGCACCTTGAAAGTGACGCGCTTCCTCGGCGCGGGAGTGAACCTCGGGCTCATCCCGAAGGTGCAGCTCAGCTACTATGGCGACGCCACGCTCTCGTACCAGCACGTGGACGTCTACGGGCGGCTGTACCCCTTCGGCGGCGGCTTCTTTCTGCATGGCGGCCTTGGTTACGCGAACATCAACGGCACGCTGACTGGTAAGCAGAGTTACGCGCAAAGCGGCGGCAGTGGCAGCGTGGATTACAAGGGGGTCGGCAAGGTGCGCACCCCGACGCTGACCGCGCTCATCGGCTACTTCTACACGACTAGTATCGGCCTCAGTTTCGGGCTGGACGCGGGCGCACAGATCCCGGTAGCTCCCAGCACGATCGAGTTCAACAGCACTTACACGCTCATCACGAATCCGCCGGAGGCGGCGCCGCTGTTCAGGCCGCAAGCCGACGCTTACGCGGAGAAGGCGAATCAATCCGTGCGCGACACGCTCGAAAAGATCGGGCGCACCACGATTCCGACCGTCAACTTCCGCATCGGATGGATCCTGTAGCTCGGCGCATCGGGCTACGCGCCGCGCGCGCGGCTCGGCTCCTGGTTCCCGCTTCGCGCTCGTGCCTGGCGCGCAGCACGGAGATATGTTGGAGGTTGCCGAGGTTCGGCTCCGCGAGCTCCTGACCGAGGGTCAAGGGACGTAGCTGCCTCGCGTGAGGTCCGGCAAGAGCTCGGGCCGAGCGACGACCCGGCCGCGCCGCAGCACGAGCGAAATGTGGCGAAGATTGTCCGCCCGTTCGACGGGGTTCTTCTCGAGCCCGACGTAGTCCGCCGCTTGCCCTGGCAAGAACCCGACGGAGCGGCCCAAAACGTCGGCGGGCGTGGTCGTCGCGGCGGCTAGCCGCGCCCAGCCGTCCAGCCCCGCGCGCTCCAACCAGAGCTGCGCGCCGTGGCTGGCGATGCCTTGGAAACAGCCCGCCGTCCACCCCGCGTCGCTCGCGACTACTACTTTCACGCCGGCGCGCGCCGCGCGCTCGACGGAGCTCAGCATCGTTCGTCCGTGCGCGCGCCCATGCTGTAGCTCCGCGCGCCATTCCGACCACAGGCGTCGCTCGTCGCGGTACGTCTCGAGCACGTCCGGCCGAACGCTGGCGCGGACGAACGCGTCCGTGAGCGCCACGTCGTTGCCCAGCAAGCGATCCAGCTCCAAGTACCTCGTGAGCGCAGGTGCCAGCGCCGCCCCGCGCTCCTTCATCAGCGCGAGCAGCGAGTCCGGGGCGGGGCCAGGCGGGAAACCGTAAATCACCCGGGCTCCTAGCTCCACCGCGCGCCTCGCTTCCGACCAGTCCTCGACGAGCGCGAAGATCCGCAGTCGGGTCGCCGCAGGCGCGAGCTCGTTTCTCACGCTTTCCGGTACGCCGGGCAGGTCGGGGTGGCGCGCGTCGTGAAAGGAGACGTACAGGAGCGGGGCGCCGTGCTGACGGCGGTCCTCGAGGACGCGCCGGGCGCTCGCCGCGTCCGTCACGGCGTCGCACGCGAAGGCGTCCTTCGCGCAGAGTACCTTGTCCGGGTAGAGCGGCTCGGCGGCGGTAAGCCCGAAGACCTCGGCGCGTCGCAGCTCCCTTCCCGCCCACCGCCGAGCCATCCCGAACACGCCGACGTGCGCCACGCCGTAATGAAGTTGCAGGCGGAGGCAGCGCGAGAGGGTCGCCTCTTGCGTGAGGACGTCGTAGCTCAGGGCGGAGTTGTTGCCCCATAAGGACGCCTTCAAGTCCCACAGGGCCGGCAGCAAGAACGCGCCGTGACCTTCGATGACGCGGGGGCGCTCGCTCGTCGGCTTCGAGACGACAACGCCGCCTTCGATGACGAGCGGGTCCTCACGAACACGCCTGGCTTGCACGTCTACCAGCCGAAATCCCTGCAGGACGAGGCTCTCCAGGGGCGGCGGCGGCGACGGCTCCGAACAGGCGACGAGCCCCCCTAAGAACGTCAGGCACGAACGTCGCGTCACCATTGGAAGAACCCGAACAGTTGGAGGCACACGCCGAACCCCCACACCGTGGACGCCACCCGAAACCGAGAGGGTGGATCCAACTGGGCCCACGCCGCGAAAGCGGGCAACGCGAGGTACGGCAAGACGAACAGGCAAACTCGCGCGGCTTCACCGATCTTGAGCGCGCCTGCGAGTAGCATAGCCGCGAGCGAGAGCGGCCCGAGCCAAGCTAGTGCGGATGCGTCGGGACCGTGCGTGCGCAACCAGGCGCGCCCGCGGATTGCGAGCAGGACCAGCGGCGGCGAAAAGAGCAGCAGCACCTCCGTGACCGCGCCCACGCGGTACCAGAAGTAGCGGCGCGGATTGGCCAAGAGCTGAAAACCTTCCTCGTTCTCCATGGCCGACGCTTTCCAAAACGCGGCCCACCAGTCGAAGCCGAAGCCAAGCTCGACGAGCCCCAAGAGCACGGCCGCGCCGCTGAGAACGAGGGCAAAGCGGCGAACCCGACGGCGTCGTAGCACCTCGAAGCCGAGAAGCACCGGTAGCAAGAAGAGGGCCGCGAACGTGAAGAACAGCGAGCCGGCCAGGTACAGCACACACCACACCGTGCTCTGCGGCCGCGTGTCGTCGACGAAGCTCACGAGGGCGGCGAGGAACAGCGCCGCGATGAACGCGTCCACCGTCGCCAGGCCGTACACCAGCACGCTCGGAAGCAACGTGAAGAGCAGCAACGCCCCGCGCGGCTCTTCGCCTAACGAAAGCGTCAGCAGCCTCTTGAAATGAGGGAGCAAGAGCGCGAGCGAGAGCCCGCACACGGCCACCGAGATTGCTGCGGGGTGCCGGAGCACGCGCCAGAGCAGCCAATACAGGAGCACGGGGCCCGGCGGGTGAGTGCGCGAATGCTCGAGCAGCTCGAACTGGATCGCGTTGTAGCGCTCCAGCAGCCAGAGCGGTCCCGGCACGAGGATGGCGTCGTGATAATACTCGATGCCGCCATCGCCGCTGGTAGCGGTGGGAAAGTCCAAGCCATATCGAAAGCCGTGCAGCAGGTTACTGAGCACAGCGAAGGTGAAGCCCAAAACGAGCAGGGCCGGCGACGAGAGCTTCCGGCTGCCGAAGCGCCACCACGTCATCGCGAACATCGCCGCGTAAGCTGCGGCGATGCCCAGCTGATAAGGCTTGGGGAGACGCCACCGGAACACGCTGAGCGGGTAGAAATCCGAAAGCTCGAGCGGATCCAACTCGGATTTGGGGAAGAAGTGCAAGCACAGGAAGTGCAGCGCCACCACGAAGCCGAGCGCCGCTCCCCAGGCAACGAACAAGCTGCGACCCGACAGTTTCACCCTCCAAAGACTCCCTGGAGCGAGGGTTAACAACGGCGTGCGGGCGAGGTCAAGCCCAGCAGGAGCGGGCGTCGCCGAAGCGTCCGTCTCCCAGGCGCTCTTACTCGTATCGGAAGATCGGTTCGCGCACGCGTGCACGTTGGCGGAGCTCTGCTGACGTGTCGCGACGTGTAGCGAAGCCGCCGACAAACCCGCGTCGTGCCGCCGGTTGTGCCTTGTGAAGGCTCGCTCGTGGTGCAGAGTGAAGGTCATGCGTGAAGGCCGACCGCGTGCCGCCCGGTCTCGTCCTGTGCTCGTACCCCGGTGGGTGACGCTGCTGGCTGGGCTCGCGGTAAGCGCCAGCGGCTGCGCCACGGAGGTGAGTACGGTGGAAGACCAGCCCCCGAGCTCGGAGGCCGGCAGCGGTGGAACGGCCAGTAGTGGCGGCTCGAGCGCGTCCACGGCTGGAAAGCCGCCGATCGCGGGCAGTCCGTCCGTCGGCGGAACCGGCGGAACCGGCGGAACCGGCGGAACCGGCGTGAACGCCTTCGGCGGCACCGCGACGACGGGCGGCAAACCTCAGGGCGGTGCGTCTGGGGCAGGCGGCGCCGCTGCGGGGACGAGCAGCGCGGGAGGAGCTCAGGGCGGTACGGCGCCGCAAGGCGGTATGGCCCCGCAAGGCGGCGCAGGCGGAGCCGGAGGCAAGGGTGGTGCCGGAGGCAAGGGTGGTGCGAGCCAGGGCGGCACCGTGGGCGCAGCCGGCACTGCAAGCGGCGGCAGCGCAGGCGCCGGCAACCTCGCGTGCCTAGAAGATTGGAAAGGTGGCGCCTGCGACACGTGCAGCACCCAAACTCAAAGCGACAAGCTTTCGTGCGTGAAGATCTTGGACTGCTACGCAGCGAACGCGTGCGGGCCCGCTACCTGCGCGAACAACGACGATAAGTGCGGCGCGAACAAGATCGGCCAAGGCACGGCGGGTTACCCCATCGCCAAGCAAGTCTACGACTGCGCGTGCCAGTAGGCGTCATTCTTCTTCCTCCTCCTCCGGCGCCGGGGGAACGAGGGCGAGCGCTTCGACGACCAGCTCCTGCACGTCCACCTCTGTCTGCGCCCGGAGCCGATGCCCGCCGTCCGCTCCGGCTACGGCTAGCACGTCCACGCGCAACGGAATGCGGGCCGCGCCCTGACGCGACGCCTGGCTGAGCCGTGCCAGCGCGGCCACGGCGTCGGCCCGCTGCTCTCTCGAGTCCCAGTCCAAGGCGAGCGCGACGATGGTGCGAAGGTCGAC
>JAQSWN010000010.1 GCA_029266615.1 Polyangiaceae bacterium | reverse complement strand
CAGTGTACGTCGGTGCGAACGAGGAGGGGCGCGGCGCCGGCGAGCGGCTGGTGGTCGACCCCAACTTGGGCACGACGCTGTTCATGGGGACGACGAAGGCGGGTTTGTGGAAGAGCGTGGACAGCGGCAGCACGTGGACGCAAGTCATCGCCACGGGCCTGGCGGCGGATACGAACGTGCTCTTCGTGCACCTGGACCCCGCGTCGGGCACGAGCGGCATGGCGTCGAAGACCTTGCTCGTGAGCACCGCCGCGGGCGTCCTCGTGAGCAAGGACGGCGGGGCTACCTTCGCGCCTTTGGCGGGGCAGCCGGCGGGAGAAATGGCTATTCGCGCCAGCCAGTCGGGCACCACCGTTTACCTCACGTACTCTTCCAACGCAGGTCCGAACAACAGTGAGAGCGCAGGCGGTGGCGTCTACGTGATGACGACCGCCGAGCTCACGCCGACCGAGGTGACGCCGCCTGGGTGGGCCTCCGCGTACGGCGGCGTCAGCGTGAACCCGAAAGATCCTAAGCACGTCGTCGTGGCGAGCTTGTTCAATTGGAACAAGGAGGACCTCTACGAGTCCAGGGATGGGGGCGCAACGTGGACGGCCCTTGGGGTCGAAAGCGTCATCGACGCCAAGGCCTATCCGCATGTGGACGGCAGCCACATCCACTGGGTGACGGACGTGAAGCTCGATCCGGCGGACGCGAGCAAGCTCTCGTTCGTGACCGGGCAAGGAGCCTATTCGTGCACGGGGCTCGGTACGAAGCTCGCCTGCACGTTCGACAACGCCGGGCTCGAGGAGCTCGTACCACTGCAGCTGGTGAGCCCGCCGGCGGGCGCGCCGCTCATCTCCGTGGTGGGCGATCGTGATGGCTTTCGCCACGACGACCTCACGGTGTCGCCGCCCGTGTTCATGCCGAAGAAGGGCACCACGCGGTCGCTCGCGGTGGCGTGGAAGGCACCGACCACCCTCGTCAAGACATTCGACGTCGCGCCGTTCGGCGCCATTTCCACCGACAGTGGTACGACGTGGAAGGACTTTGCGACGTACCCGGCCAGCACCGTCAACTGCGTCGAGTACTTCTGCGGCCTGCGCAACATCGCGGTCTCGGCCGATGGCGACACCATCGTTTGGTCACCGGTCAACGCCGCCACGTCGTTCTCTACGGACGCGGGCGCGACCTGGAAGGCTTCGACCGGGATTACGTCGGAGATGCCGAAGTTGCCCGCCAAACCGGTTGCAGACACGGTGAACCCGGACAAATTCTATGCGTTCGACGTGATGGGCGGCGGCGTGTACCGCAGCCTCGACAGCGGCGCGTCGTTCATTCCGAGCCCCGGCATCGTCCCCCACGCCGCGGCGGACTGGTACGCCGCTAACTACGAGATGGCGGCCGCGCCCGGTCAGGAAGGCCACGTGTGGATCGCCGTTGCGGACGGCAACACGTCCGGCTCGGTCGGCGGCAAGGGGCTCTACCGATCGACCGATTCGGGCGAGACATTTGCGCAAGTCGCCCCCGCCGGGGTTACGGCCGCTTTCCGGCTAGGCTTCGGCGCCCCCGCGACCGGCGCAACCTATCCCACGATTTACGTGTTCGGTACGGTAGAAGGCGCTGACGGCGTGTTCCGCTCGACCGACGAGGGCGCGACGTGGAAGCGCCTCAACGACGACAAGCACCGGTTCGGCACCGTGCATCAAGTGACCGGGGATCCCAAGCTCTTCGGCCGCGTTTACGTGGCGGCCGAAGGGCGAGGAATTCTCTACGCCACCATCGAGTGACTGCGCTCAGCCTCCAAACTCCACGCCGAGCATGAAGCGGTACTGCGCGTAGAGGAAGGGTACACCGGTGACGCTGGGGATGGGGAGTGCGATGTAGGTGGGGTCGCACGTGAGGTAGAAGCCGCGCGCGACTTTCCATTCGACGCCGAGGAAGCTGAGTCCGAAGTACGGACCGAAGCTGTATTTGTCGGCGCCGACCAGATCGAACAGCAGGAGTGAGCCGCCCGCCGAGACGGTAGTGCGCACGTTGATGGTTTCGTACTTGAGCTGCCACCGGCGGATGAGGCTCAGGTAGCCGTTGGCGGAGCCTTTGCGGATGCGACCGGGGTTCGTGGCGACGTACGGGTTCCATTCCGCGTCGAAGCCCAGCACCCATTCGCGGTTCAGCTGATAATGAAGGCCCGCGCCGGTCGAGAAAGCCGCGTTGTCGTAAGAGGCGCCGACCGCCAAGCGACCGAAGAAGGCGCCCGCCCTGTCGACCTTGCCTGGCACTGCCGCGTCACTAGCACCGGCGAGCGCAGACGCGGGGCCATCAATCGGGCCCTGATCGTCTGCCCGGGCCGTGCCAGTGTGGAACAGCAACGCGAGTGCGAGCACGGCCGCAGCGGAGCGGCGACGACGGAGACCGAGGGAGAACGCGAGTCCCAGCGCCGTCAACAGCAAGAGGCTGGAGGAACCGGGCGATTGCGCCGAGAAGCTGCAGCCCAAGGTAGGCGAGCCGTACTGTTTCTCCGGCGCGTCGCACCAATTGTTGTCAAAGGTGCAGTCCGCCGAGTCATCGTAAGCGACGTAGCTGTCCAGCGTCTTGTCGATGGCTTGCTTCTTCTCCTCGATGGAAACCGGGCTGATGAGATGCGTGAGCATGAGGGCGCTCGCTTCACGGGCGAGCCCGTGACGCTCGGAGCGAACCTCGTCCGGGTCGTCACACACGTCCAGCTCGGACGCGTGGGGCGGGCCGTCCTTCGCCTCCTCCAGCGTGCGTTCCGTGTAGTCGACCCAGTTCAGAACCACACGAATCTTCCCCGGTTCTTTAGGGTTCCGGAAGGTATGGGTGAAGCTGTCTTGCAGGGCGTGCAGACCTCGCCCGGCGTTCAAGAAGAAGCTCGGGACGTCAACGTCGACCTGACCTCGAATGGCGAGCGTGATGGTGAGCTTCTCGCGCTTGTTCGAGTCGGGCTGGCCGTCTGCATCGAGGCCGTCCAGCGCGGCCCACATGCGCTCGCGGATGTAATTGCGACACTTCTCGACGGCCGACTTCGAGCCGCCCGGCTCGTCCTCATCCGGCGCGCGGAGGCAGTGCTCGTGCTGCGACAATGGATCCGAAGCTTCCGGACTGAGATTCTTCAGATCCAGAGGGCCATGCTCTTTGATGTCGTTGTCGCGCACGCCCAACAGCAGCGTCGTGCCGCCGATGTCGCTCAGCGACTTCGGCACGCTGAAGGGAACGTCGTCGATCAGCGCTTGATCTTCTCCGCGCGCCGGGAGTGCGCGCCCCTGCTCAGGGTGTTGCTCGCGCGCCGTGTTCCAAGCGCTGCTCGTGATGTCCTCGTGGCAACTCTTGGTGGCCGCCGAGCCGGTCGAGAAGGCGAGCGCGGCAGTCGGCGTCGCTGCGACCAAACTGACAATACATAATTGCCACGCGATGCGTGACGCGCGCGGGCGCGGAGGCAAATCTCGTCCTGAATTAAGCAAATTTGAACCGGGGAAGGGCATATCGCCGCGGTCTTCCGCAAGAGGCGTGCCGTTGGTACAAGCGTGCTTCTTCGGCCCGTTTACTCCAACTCTGGACGGCGGGAGAGCGAAGCCTGCTGTCGGATGCGAGCGCCGTCCACCTCGGTCTCCGCGCCGTTTGCTAGCCCCTAAAGCGGGAATGCACTTGCTCCTGCTGCTTCTCGCGCTCGGCGTGTTGCCGCGACGCGAAGCGCGCGTGGCGGCTCGTTCTGATAGTAGTCAGCGGATGCGGTGCTCGTCGATCGTTTGGCCGTTAGTTGTGGTGCTCGCTGGCTGTACGGCGGGGAGCGGGCCGGGGCCCGAGAGCGCGCGGCCCGTCGAGAGCCCGCCGCCCGTGGCCACGAATGATGAGGCGGCGGGCACCGCGGGAGGCAGCCCGCTCCCTCCTTCGACGTCGGCGGAGCCCGGGCCGGCGCCAGTGGATCCGCTCCTCTCCGGTCAGATCGTCTGGGAGACGCGGGACTCGGGCGTAGCGGTTCCGGCGGAGTGGCAAGCATGCTCGCGGCCGGAGGATTGCCAACTCGTAGTAACGACCTGCTGCGACGAGTGCAACGGCGGGAAGGCGGTGAGCGTCACCAAAGCGCACGCGGCTAAAGTGCAGGCGAAGCACGCGCGTACGGGGTGCGGCGCTTGCACGAAGCGCGGCTGCAGCACGCGCCCGGGGTGCGAAGGCGGGCGGTGTGTGATGCAGTGGCAAACGGCGCGCTGAGCTCGCCAGGCACAGGGACGGCGGGCGCGCTGCGCGGCTCAGCGCAAAAGTCCGGAGTGATAGAGGCCGGTGCGGTCCAAAATGAACAGCAGCGCGACCAGCACGCACAGAGCTTGGATGACTCGTTTGATCACGCTGTTGGGGATGGGCAGCAAGTCCACCAAGTAGAGAGCCAGCGCGAGCACGACCAAGACGACGATGATAAGAACGAGGATGCTCATGGGTCACTCTACGTCGCTTCATCGCCGGAGCGCGCCGCCAAACCGGTTTGGGGTCATTCGCCTCGCTATCTAATCGACACCGCGGCGCGTCCCCGGCCGCACAGGCATTGGCGCGTCTTCCGGGTGCGGGTCGCGACGTTGGAGGGCGCGAGCCGTCGAGCGAACCGGGCGTGCACACCAGCACACGCGCTTCGACTTCTCGTTCGTCTCCATGCCGCCGGCGAGCCCGCTACCTCCTAGGTGGTACGCAACCCGAGAAGCAGGCTTGCGCTGATGGCGGCGCAGGCGACGACGATGGCAACCACCGCGGTGACCCTACGGTCGCCGACGGCGGCCAGGGTCGCGACGGCGGCTGCGCCGATGCTCAGCGCGCTCAATGTCGGCAGGTGCGGACGATTGATCACGTTGACGATCGCCAAGGCCAGGAAGACCGGCACCACCCAGCGGTGTCGCTTCGTCGTCACTGTCACCGCTCGAGCGCAAGCGATCGCAATGAGGGCAGGGACTAGCAGCGCATAGAGGTATGCGAAGCTCCGCTTTCCGCCCGCAGGTAGAAACCAGCCGACACCCAAGCCAGTCGTTGCTGCCACGAACGCCAGGACCACGCCCCGGCGGGAGGAGCCACGAATAGCCACCTTGAGTGCGCTCACGGGTTCTCGCATTCGAAGTAAGTGGCTAAGTCTTTGCCGCAGGAGATGCTTTCGACCAACGTTATCGCGGCGGCCGGGAGCGCGCCGACAACGGTGGTCGCGGAAAGGCCGCCGACTACCGCGGCCACGCCTGCCTTAGCGCAGGAAAGCCCCGCCTCCTTAGCCTCGTCCGAGCAGTCGGCGGCACGGCGCGACTGGTCGTAGCGTTGGACTAGCTGCCGAGCGCCTGCGTCGCCTTCAATCACGACGGGATCGATGGTCACCAGCGGCGGGGCAGCTGGGGCAACCGACGCCGTCGGGCCAGCCATGGACGTAGCCGGGCCGCTGCCAGCGGCAAAGCTGATTTGGGCGTTGCGATCGTAGACGGACGAATTGCTGCCCGAAATCGGAGTGGTCATGAGGAACGTGCCTTTCTGGCCGCCTCATCGGAAGTGCTCGCGCGGCAGTTGCCAAAAAAATGCCGGAGTCGGTCTCGAAGCGAATGGCCCTGCTTGGTATCGACAGATCACGAAGAACGCGGTCGCCGTTCGATGGGCGAGGATCGAACGGCGACTCATCGTTGCTGACGCGGCGCGTTCAGCTCACCGGCACATCGAGACGCTGCCGCCGGTGATGTTCGTTGCGGTGCAGCCGTTGGCTCCGAACTGGGAGCACCAATCTTGTCGGACGGAAGCGCCTCCGCTCAGGGTGAGGTTGCGAAGCGCCACGTTCTGAGACGGCGGGTACTTGCCACTGTCGGTGTTCGTCGTGTCGTTGCTGAGCGTGATGGAGCCGCCCACGATTCTGCCAGACACGCCCGCGATCGTCGTATTGTAGGCGTTCTGTAGGAGAATGGGATTATTGCCGGTGTTGGCGATGTCGACCTCGTCCACCGTGAGGCCGCCGCTACCGGAGACGGCGAAGATCCCGCGGCCACCCCCGCGAGCCACGACCTTGCCCACCTTGATGTTGTCTCGCGGGAACGTGCTGCCCACCTTACCCGCGCTATTGGCGACGCGAAACGCCGCGTAGCCGGTGCCAGTGCCGCAGTTGGTGCAGCTGACCAAGCCGACGCGCGCGTTGATGCTGCGGTTCAGTAGCAATCCGCACTCGCCAACGCCGCTTCCTTCCACGGTGCCGATCTGAATGTTGCTAATGCCATAGGTTTCCACCACGTGACTCCCCATGCCGGAGCCGTACGCGTAGTCTATCGTCAGGCCGCTGTTGAACGCGGTGCTGCTCCCTGCGTTGCCGCCGCTATCCACCCGTATGCCGATGCCTGCTGACGAATTGAGGCGAAGGTCGATGCGGCCGAGCTTGACGTTATCGGTCGAGCGCATGAAAATCCCGTACTGGGGCGAGCCCGTCATCTTCAAGTTCGGGATCTCGATCTCACGCGCGTTTCGCCCATAAAACGGAGACCGGTCCGAACCGGAAGGGGAGCCGCTCACGTTGACGGTTCCGCACACGTTCAGCACCGTGTAGCTCGGAATCGAGACCTGCTGATCCGCGCCGATGTCTCCTGACCCTTGCACCAAGATGCTCTGCTTGGACGTGCGCCCGGGCGAAAGGCTGCCGTAAGCAGCGACGAGCGCGGTCCGCATGTCGTTGCCGCTGTGCACACGCGTCGAGCCGCGGCTCACCGTCCAGGTGCTGCCCGACTTTGCCATCACGGTCGTGTAGCCGCTGGTCGTCCCATCGCAGGGATACGCGCCCGTGGCTCCCGGAGCGCCGGCGCTCGAGGAGCCCGCCGCACCGCCCGCCGTGCTGCCGCCCGTGCCACCGGAACCGCCCGTACCACCGTCCACCACACTGCTGAGCTCGATGTAGTCGATCTTGAAATCGTGGTCCGTGGACGAGGCGCTCTTGCCCGTGACCGTGAATTTGAACTCGACGTTGCCACTCAGATTCAAGGTGCCGAGCGAAACCGTGCGCCACGTGTCGCCCGTGGTCGGGCCATAGCCGCTCAGCGTTGCCACCGGCACGCCGTTCACGTCCACGCGGTAGTCACCGTACGTGCTTCGTTGCGAATAGCGCAGCGCTACCTGATACGTGCCGGCGTTGATGGGCGAGCTGAAACGGAAGTAATCACCGGCTGCGTTCGCGTTCATCCGAACCGTCGTGGAGGGCGAAACGGTGTCACCCCCCGAGGTGCTCCACGTCTGAGCCTCCGCCTCGACGCGTACCGTCAAAGCCTGCTGATCGCTGCCAAATCCCTCTCCCTCTTCGTCCCCGTCCGCCGCGCCACACCCCATTGCCCCCGCAAGCATCATCAGCGTCATGAGACGAAACCACTTCATGTCGTGCCTTTCCTCGCGCGTACATCGCAGCGCGAGCTCGTTGGTTATGGCAGCCACCCGAACCATCGAGTGGCGCTGCGCGCTCCGCGGAGCGCGCAGCAGGACAAGGGGCGGTCGCACTCCCAGATTACGCACAAACTCACAATCGGAACGCTGGCCGTGAGGCCTGTCCATTGATGCACCAAGAATCCATCTCCACCGTGACACCCTCGCGGGGTTTTCACCGGTGAACTTCACCGAATACCTGCGGTGCCTCGCGAGCTGATTTCGAACGTGGCGTGAAGCCCCCCTCATCTCCCGAGTGTTGGCCCTCCCCGTTCCGGCACCTGCATGAAGCGGCGCTAGAAGTAGATATAGGAAACCGCTTGCCCCGAGGCGGCGCGGTCGCGAAGTTGCCCCTCGATGCCGAACGCGAAGTCGCGTGAGTACTGGGCGCGCAGCACACCGCGTGCCTCGTAGACTCCGCGTGGGTTTTGCCCGGGGAGGTACGACCAAGCGCCGGTGAACACGGCGCGCACGTCGTCGGAGAAGCTCAGTCGAAAGCCGCCGTATGGACCGATACCGAAGCGCAAAAAATCGAAGTAGCCAGACTTGATGGGCAGGCCCAGCTCCGCGCGGGCCATCGCGAAGAAGGTAAAAGCGCGGCCAAACGGTTCGAGCGTCAAGCCTCCGCCCACGGCGCCGTAGCCGGCGGTGCAGCCGTCGCACCCGCGATCGGCGATGCGTTTGACGCCTGTGTCCACCATCCACGAAAGTGAATGATCGAAGCGCGTGAGCGGCGTTAGCGATTGCACGCGCACGAGCGAGAATTCTTCGAGCGTGGCCTTGGGATGCTCGACGTAGTAGCGGGCCGCCAGCGCAAAGAACTCGATCTGCGCGCCGTCGGGGTAGCCGCGGCCGGGGTCGGCCAGGTCGTGGAGGGCAAGCCGAAGATTGAGCGTGTGGTACGCGCCGCCCCAGCGCTCGTAGCCCGAGCCCATGCCCAGGCGAATCGAGTCGTGCCCGCTGTGCGGGATGGCGCGAGTGGGCAGCGGGATGGTCAAATCTTGGCTGTCGATGTCGATGCCGGCTCGCCGCTCGAGCAGCGTTTGCTCGGTCTGGATGCCCCGCTGGTCCATAGCGCTGCGTTGCTTGTTGATGTCGCGCGCGAAACGCACCTCGACGAGGTCGATCGCAGCGTCGAAAATACGGGCTTGCGCGGCGAGGTCGAAGCGCGCGTGGAGCTCGGCGTTGGGATTGTCGAGCAGCTGGTCTACGGCAGACAACTCGTCCGCGCTCAGCGTCTGCAACCGGTGCTTGAACTGGGTGCGATTCGAGGGGCGATAGTGCAGGGCGCGCAAGAGGCCCGGGTTCCGCACCATGACCTTGACCGTATCCGACGGCAGGACGGGCCAGCCCAGGCGCGAGATGAGCTCGAGCTTCGGGTCGGCCACCTCGAGCACGCTGAGGATGTGATACGAGCAGTTCTCAGACAGGTAAAAGTATCGGAAGTGGGTGTGACCGAGCTCCCACAAATGAGCGACGACCAGGTCCACCTGCCGGGGGCTCAGGTTCAGGTCATATTCCCAAAGGTCACGCGACTCGTAGTCGTTGTACTCGCGGACCTTGTAGAAGAAGGGCACGCGCCGAAAGGTTCCGGGAAAGAGCCCGAACAACCCCTTGAAAGCGTAAAGGGCGGCGTTCGTGGTGTCGACGACGGCCGAATAGTCGATGCCGTAATCGAGCAGCTCTCGGCCCTCTCGCTCGTCGCCGCGGGTGGCCTTGTTGACGCGCAAGAACGTGTGTCCGAAGGCCGACGCCGGATTATTCAAAAAATAGGACGAAAAAATCACCGTGATCGAGCGCGCGTCCAGCTCGGTCTTGAACTTCACGTATTCAGCGCAGGTCACGCGCGGCAGGCGCTCGGTTTTGAAGCTCAGCTGCTCGTTCAGCCAGCGAAAGCGCGCCGGATAGCGGCAGATCGGGTGCTCGATGCTCTTATCGGTGCCGGGCGGGGTGAAGAATGCGCGCAGCGTCGCGTCCAGCTCGGCTCGCGGGTCGCCCTTGCCGTCTTCGGCGGCGAAGAAGCGCTTGCCGTCGGCCTCGCTTTCCCAGCCGAACAGGCCCTTGCGGTAGTGGCCGAGTCGCAGCCACGTCTTTTGCTCGGCAAGATTGAGCCGGTGCGCCTCCGCGACCAACGACTCGACATGGCTCGCGGGCGGCGTCGCTTCGGCTCTAGCGCTGCCGGCGAGCGTCTCTAGAGCAACGAGAATCAGCCCGAAAATCCCGACCCGCTGTGCGATTGCTCCCATCGAACGCCGCTTCCGTGCCTGCCAATACGTACAGGTTGGCGAGTCCGTCAACGCCTTTGCACGCCCGGCGGCCTCCTGGGCCGGAATTGTCAGAGCTGACGGAGCCGCCTGTCAAAACGACGGCTACCCCGCGAAGTGACTCGAAGTCGTGTTTGACGCCGGGCGCTACGCCGAATACCGCAATGGGGGGGAAATTCCCCAAGGAGGATTCGCTACATGCGTAAGTGGAACTTGGTTTTGACTCTTGGCTTGTTGCTCGGCGCTGCCAACGCGTTCGCTGAGGAGCCCGCGGGCGCGAAGGCGGAAGGCGCGGTCGAAGACGCGCACGAGGCCGTGAAAGACGAGACGCAACCTGCCGCCGAGGCGGCTGGCGTCAAAGGCAACGAGAGCGGTGGCGCTGCGAAGTACGGTCCGGCCGGTTGCGGTTTGGGCTCGTTGATCTTCGACGCCGACTCGGGTTGGACGCAGATCTTCGCGGCCACCACGAACGGCACGTCTGGTAACCAGACCTTCGGCATCACCTCCGGCACCAGCAACTGCGACACCGGCCCGAAAAAGCAGAGCGCCAAGAACTTCGTCACCGCTAACCGCGTCGCGCTGGCCAAAGACATCTCGCGCGGTAAGGGCGAGACGCTGACGAGCTTGACCGAGCTCGCCGGTTGCAAGAACTCGCAAGCGGTCGGCAAGAAGCTGCGCACGAACTTCAAGCAGATCTTCCGCACCTCGAGCGTGACCGACGAAGCCGTCGGTGAGTCGGTCGTGGGCGTGCTCAAGTCGGACGCGACCTTGAGCTGCTCGAACTTGACCTGAGCGTAGTTAGCTCAAGCAAGAGCCGCACTGGGTGTTCACCGGTGCGGCTCTTGTTCTTGCCTACAAGGCGTAACTGGGTGCGTCGTGGACTACTGGCTCAGCCGCCGAACGCGCACTCGAAGAACGCGTCGATGAATGGCGTGCACTCGGCCACGTCTGCCACGCCGTCTGCGGCGCCAGGGCTGCTCTCTTCGAAGCACATCCACTCTGGTCCGGGCGGGGTGTTCGCCAAGCAGCGGTTCCAATCGTCGATGTGCGACGCGCACTGTGCCGCGTCCGCGAAGATTTCGTAGAAGCCGGTGCAACCGTCGATGCACGCTTCGTAGCCCGGCAGCCCCGTGCAGCCGGACAGTAGCTGCCCGCGACAGGATTGGCCGCAGGTGGCTTGCCGCGCGACCTCCTCACCGCAGCGCGGCGACGTGTCTGTCACGACGAGCTTCGCGCTGGCTCCGCACGACGGGGCAAGCTTGTAGACGAGCCGCTGGCCGGGGTTGAAGTCGACGCCGAAAACGAAGTCGTGGTCGCCCGACCGAAAGAGCTCGGGGCGGAAGCCGTTCACGTCTTGCGGCAGATAATTGTCGCTGCCATACGGCACGCTCACGCTGACGCCGTTTTGGTTGTCGTAGCCGAAAAACGCCGTCAACGACCCGTCCTGGTTCTCGGCGACGCACTCGAGCGTCGGCTGCAGCGGCGCGCGACCGGCACGGCGGACAGCTTCGTCGAAGAAGGGTAAGAACGGTTCGACCCGCGTGTAGAGACTGTACCCCTCGCAAGACAGCCCGCCGAAGTACTCGATGCCCGCGATGTGGTCGCGCCCGCGCTCCTTGACGAGGAGGGGACCGCCGGAGTCACCGAAGCACGCATTCGAAAATGGCGGTCGGCCATCGATTTTGAGCACGTTCTGGCGAACCGCCGGTTCGAGAATGCCGGGGTTCGGGTCCTCGGGGTGGTAGTCGGCCGGAGTGGGCGAACCCAAGAGCCGCGTCTTGCCCGTGCGCTGCACGCGCGCGCCACCGCCCGTGGTGGGGGTCGTGGCTTCGTTCGCGCCCCAGCCGCTGATGGTCGCTTCGCGGCGATCCCACTGGGGCGAGCTCAAGCGGAAGCGGGCAAGCGGGAGCGGCTCGAACGGCAAGTTGCGGTCGAGATAGACCACGCCGATGTCGGGATAAATCCGCGTGCGATCCCAGTCCGGGTGGGTCTGAAACGAGTCCGCCGCCGCGAAGGTCGACGGCTGGCCCGGCGAAGGCACCGCGTGCCCCGCGCCGATGGGTGGAAGCTGCGCGAAGTCCGCTGCGAAGTCGTTGCCATAGTAAACCAGCACCTGCACCACGGATTCCGCTCGCGCGGGGTCCGCGTCCAAGCAGTGAGCGGCAGTGGCGACGACGCGCGATGAGTAGTAGACGCCCGAGCACGTCCGCTGAAACAGTTCGCCGGTCTGACCGTTCAACACCGTCGACAGCAGCATGACGACCTGGTCCGGGCCGCCGTTTTGCTTGGCTCGAACGATGGCTTCGGAAGCTGACCCTGCGTCGCCCTCTTCTATGCCCGCCGAGCAAGCCGAGAGGAAGCAGGAACCACACGCCGCCGCGAGAAGCAGACCCCATTTTCGCATCAACTATACGTCCTTCCTAAAGCCGAACGGATTGACCCACCCTAGCCTGCAACTGGTTCCGGTGGTGACGAAGCAACTCGCCTAGTTTGCGCAACTCGTTCTCGAGGTGCACGATTCGTGCAGCACAAGTCGTGCACCTCGGCGGCACGCACCCTCAAAAATCGCCGAACAACGCTCGTGTTCGTGGCAGTCCGAGTGAGGCACGCGCGGACCCGTGCAAGTTGCGCGCCCCTGACGGCCCGGATCCCGAGCCCGATTCGATCGCTGTCGCCGCACGTGGCTCACGCTCACGATCGTAAGGGACAACTTCACGTCAGGCGTCAGTGTACTTTTACTGGGTCGACGCGGGCGGGCTCAGCGGTGGTCGGAATATCCATAATTATGCGGATGCCACTCATGGGGAGCGACGGCCGCTGGTTGTATGACTACTCGTCCGCTCACCGCTGCAGGCCGTCGCTTCTCGCGTTCCTTCCAAGCGGACGGAGCATGCGAGAGTGACGCGCTTGCCCCCAAGGAATGAAGGGCATCTCAATGAGGCATTCAGTACTGCTGCTCGGGCTCATTTGGTCCACGGTCTCTTGCGAAAGCTCTTCCGGGGACGGCGTTCCCGCGTCCGCAGGTACGCCCGCGATCACGGGAGGTCAGGGAACAGCTACGGGCGGAGCATCGGGAGGGACATCGGGCGGCGGTGCCTCGAGTGCATCGCCCGGAGGCGCAGGGATGAGCGGCGCTGCTGCCGCCTCCGGTGGCGGCACGAGCGCCGTCGGCGGTGACTCGTCGACCGCTGGCACAGCGGGTGCGGCGACCGCCGGCACCGGCGCGGCGAACGGCGGCGCTCAAACCGGTGGAGTGTCGGGCGGTGGTGGAGCGTCGAGCGGCGGCGCGGGCGCGGGCGGGGGTGGAGCGGTGGGCAGCTGCGTCGGCAAGACGTGGCCTACGGCGGACCCCACGAAGGCTGGACCCTTCCAAGTGACCACCGACAAGAACGTTGGACCGCTTGCCGGCGTCGTACCCGATCCGGTTTATGGTAGCGACCGGCAACGCTTCAACGTTTACCGTCCCAGCAACCTCGCGGACAGCGGCTACTGTCACCCGATCTTGATCTGGGCGAACGGGTACCGCGACAACCCAGAACAGAATCCCCCTGACTGCGTAGTGGATGCGAATGCTGGGCGTTGGTGCGGGCAGTACGGTCCGATGGTGAAACACCTCGCCTCGCACGGGTTCGTGGTGGTCGCCCCGCTAAGCACCGCCACGGCGGAAGGCGATCCGCTCCCAACGATTGCCGGCCTGGATTGGATCTTCGCGCAGGCCGAGGATTCGACCAGCCCGTATTACCACCGGCTCGACACGGTCAACGTCGGCCAGCTTGGCCACTCGTACGGAGGCATGTCCACGTGCCTCTCCGCGTCCGAGCCGCGCTACAAGGCGCTCGCCACCGTCTGCGGCACGAGAGCCCTCAGCGGCGTTCACACGCCCATGCTGTTTTTCTGCGGGGGGAAAGACACGACGGTCCAGTGCTCAGGGGTAAAGACTGTCTTTCAGTCGGTCACCGAACACCCCGCCTTCTTCATGAACGAGCTGAACGCCGACCACGGCAGCTGGGTGTACCAGGGCGCGAGCGGCGTCTCTCTCTCAGCCGCGGCGGCATGGTTCCGCGTTCATCTGATGAACGACACCGCCAATCGCAACTACTTCTATGGCTCCGGCTGCAAGTTTTGCTCGGACAACCGCGTACAGGCCGAGCAAAATAGCTTGATGAAGTGAGGCGATGAATCAGTCGTGCCGGGGAGCTCGTACTTTGCCGTGCGCTTGACGAGCCCCGGAAAACCTCCGCAGTCGTCGTCCACCGCGCACGTGCCGGGGACGCCCCCGGTGAGCGGCCTTCCTTCGTCTTGCGGGGCTCATCCGCGATGGTCGGCTCGAGCCTGAAGAGCGCCGCCATGTAGCGAGCGGGTTCTCCGTCACTCACGGCTACACGACGGGCCCCGAAGCCCCCAACACGAGCGAAGCGCACGTCAGGGATGCGCACTGCGCGCATACGTCAGTCGGGACGACGAGCTTAAGCTACGTCACCAAGTCGTCGTTACGACTACTTCGGAGGATCCATGGCAAGACTTGCATCTAGGCTGACCGGCCTGACCATCGTTATTGGCGCACTTTCCGGCTGTGACGGCGACGCAGCAGTGGGCGACAGCGCGCTCGTGAGCGTGGCTAGAGAGGCCGCGGGGGCGAACTGCCCTACCGGCGGCGTGAGCATCACGTCGGGGCGAGACAAGAATCGGAACGGAGAGCTCGATGCCGCCGAGGTGGAAAGCACCCTCTATTCGTGCAACGGAGCCGATGGCGCGAAGGGTTCGAGCGGGACGGAAACGGCAGGACCTGCCGGTTCGGATGGGCACTCGGCGCTGGTCATCGCTTCTCCCGAGCCGGTCGGGACCGACTGTCCGGCGGGTGGTCAGCGCATCGACCAGGGCATCGACTCGAACGACAACGGTGAGCTCGAAGCCGGCGAGGTCGTTTCCACGGCGACGGTGTGTAGTGGCCAAGCCGGCGACGCTGGTCAAGATGCCCTAGCCTCACTGATCAACGTCACGAGCGAGAGTCCTTCCGCCAACTGCGCAACAGGAGGCCAGAAAATCGAATCAGGCTTGGACGCTGACGGCGACGGCGAGCTCGCCGGCTCCGAAGTCGAGAAGGTAGCCTACTTCTGCAACGGCGCGGACGGCGAAGCAGGGCTCGACAGCTTGTCGAAGCTCAGCACCGAAGCCGCGGGCGCCAACTGCGCGGACGGCGGTGTGCGCGTCGATTTGGGCCTCGACGACGACGCTGACGACGTCTTGGACGACGCCGAGATCGACGTCACGAGCTACGCTTGCAACGGGAGCGACGGGCTCGACGGCGTCAACAGCTTGGTGGCCGTAGTCGATGAAGCGGCAGGCAGCAACTGCGCTGCGGGCGGCGAGAAGGTGACCTACGGTCTCGACGCCGACGGTAGCGGCACGTTGGACGCGGGCGAAGTGGCCGGCACGCGCTACGTGTGCGACGGCGCCGCTGGGAGCGACGGCGTGGACGCGCTGGTCATCGTGGCCGAGGTCGTGGCAGGCGCCACGTGCACTTACGGCGGACAACGCATCGTTTCCGGACGCGACGCCGACGGTAGCGGCACGCTCGAAGCCGGTGAAGTCGAGAACACGACCTACGTTTGTAACGGCGAGCCGTGATCAGGAGGGCAAAGACCATGAATCGACTACCGAACTGCTTCGCAGCGCTCGGCCTGCTCACGTTGGGGGCCGCGGCTTGCTCAACAGAGGACGGCCCCGCGGGCAAACTCTCGCTCGCCCGCGTCGACGAGCAGTTTGCATCGCGTGACTGCCCCCAGGGTGGTCACGAGATCGAGACCGGCCTCGACGACAACCGCAACGCGCAGCTCGACGATGACGAGGTGACCTCGGTGAGCTTGGTCTGCAATGGCGCCGAGGGCGAAGCCGGCGAGCCCGCGGCAGGTGGACCCGGTGAAGACGGCGCCTCCGGCACGGTGTCGGGCGTCCTTGTCAGCGACGTTCCTGCCGGAAGTGTCTGCGAATACGGCGGGCAGCGCGTCGAGGTGGGCGTCGACGCCAACGCCGATGGCGAGATCGACGAAGGCGTCGTCACCGACACTGTGTACGTGTGCAACGGTGGCCCGGGTGCCGCCGGAAACGGCGGCCGGATTGCGCTGGTCACGACCACCCCTGAGCCCGCGTCCGCGAACTGTGCGAACGGCGGCCAGCGCATCGACCACGGCCTCGATAGCAACGCCGACGGCGCTTTGCAGCCGAGTGAGGTCGACGGGACCCGCTACGTTTGTGAGCGAGCCCCCGGCACATCCGGCGTTGGTTCTGTGGTCGTGAGCACCGCGGAGCCCGCGGGCGCCAACTGCCCGAGCGGCGGCCAGCGCCTCGATCACGGCCGAGACGCCAACGGCAACGGCGCGCTCGAGCCGAGCGAGGTGGCGGGGTCCACCTATGCGTGCAGCGGCGCGAATGGGGCCAACGGGACGTCGAGCCTCGTGAACGTCGACGTGGAGGCGCCTGGGAACAACTGCGCAGCGGGCGGCTCCAAGATCACGCACGGGATCGATGACGACGGCAGCGGCGCGCTCGAGCCGGCTGAAGTCGACGGAACGCGCTACGCGTGCAACGGCGCCGACGGGAGCGATGCCTCGGTCGTGCGCGTGAGCGTGGAGGTCGAGCCGTCCGGCGGCAACTGCACGGGCGGCGGCCACGTGGTGAAGGTAGGCTTGGATGACAACGCGGATCAGACGCTCCAGGCAGAGGAGGTCGATTCCACCAGCTACGTCTGCGACTTCGACGACTTCCGGAACCCGAGCTTCGAGCTGCCCGACTACGCGGGCTGGACCGTGGGCTCCACCTCCAGCGGGCAATGGCTACTGGTGACGTCGGGCACGACGCTCAACCGAGGCGACAGCGCGTTCGACTACGCGGACAAGCGCAACGAAACCCTGAATTCCATCGGTTTGCCGACCACGTTCACGTCCACCGCCGGCACACTGCTCGCGGTCCAGCAGCAATCAGCTCCGGGAGTTCATCGCATCTACCAAGACTTCACCGTCCCGATCGGCACGACCACCCTCGACTGGGACATGTACTACAAGAACACCGCGGCCAGCTTCAACGCGCTTTCTCAGTACATCGCCATCAACGTGCGCGACCCCAGCGACGACTCGGTTCTTGCGACGTTGTACAAGACTGCCGTGGGCGATCCGCTGGTTTTGTCGCAGATGACGCCGTTCTCGGCGGATCTCACCGCCTTCGCCGGGCGAGACATCCGCTTCGACATCGAGACGAACATCAAGATTAGCTGGATGGACGTAGCGCTCGACAACTTCGACCTTCACTGAAGAGTGTGGAACGCCGAGCGGTGAACGTTCGGCGTTCCAGCCTAGCAGGTTGTTGAAACACGGAGGTTGCTGAGCGCGGAAGTCGGTCGCCCCCCTGCCGTTGGCGACCGGTGAGAGGTGGGAGCCTCTCACCGCCCGCCGTCACCCTGCCGCGGCTAGCAGGCGGGACAGTCTTTATCGCCCTCTTTGCCCCTTCCTGAACGGAAGCTCGGTGGCGACCTCCAAGAAACTTGGCCATGGCGCAGCGACGTGCGAGCGCTCACATGCCGTGAAGCTCAGCGCGCTCTACCAGCTATCCGTCTGTGCAGCGTTCGTGGCGGCTTCTCCGCTTGCCGCGGCCACCCCTTCCTCGCCGCGGGCCCGCGTCACGAGCACCGGCCTCGAGCTCCGCGCGAGCGCGACGGCCGGTCAGCGCGGTCGCCCGGATCAGCCTCGCCGGACGACCGGGCTTCGCCAGCGTGCGGTGCTCCCGGTCGCCCAGCGCCGCGAGGCTCCGCGCTCGAAGCGTGCCACCGACGAGAGCACGACGTCGCGCGCGCGGACAACGCGCATCCTGAGCGGCGTCGCGCCGATTCGGCACACGGTGCTCGCGGGGGAGACGCTAAGCGAGATTGCGCGACGAGCAGCCACCACGGTCGAGGTGCTCTCCGCCATCAACTCGCTCGCGAAGCAACAGTCGCTCCAGGTCGGTCAAGTGCTCGTCCTCCCAGGAGTCGCACCTTCGCCACGCGCCTCGTGGCAATCGTACGCGCGGCCGCCCAGGAGCAAGGGGTTCCTCGACCTCTCGACGCACCGCTCTCGGTTCAGCGGTCAAGCGATGGGGCCGGACGGTCGCCTTCGTTCGGAGACCGTCCGCGCCCTGAATCAACTCCTGGGCGCGGGCGGGTCCCATCCAGCCTTGCCCGAGCGCCTCGTTCGCCTCCTCATCGAGGTCAGCGACACCTTCGGCGGACGTCCCATTCGCCTGGTAAGCGGTTACCGAACGACGTCTTACTTCCAGGACTCACGTCACAAGTACAGCTCGGCCATCGACTTCATGGTCGTGGGTGTCCCTAACGCGATCGTCTGCGAGTACCTCCGCGAAATCGAAGACGTGGGTGTCGGGTACTACCCCAACTCGAGCTTCGTTCATCTCGACGTACGCGACCACTCCGCCTATTGGGTCGACTACGCGGGCCCCGGTGAGCCGCCGCGCTCGACACCCAACGCTCCGCCGAACCGCTCGCCGTCGCGACCGCGGCCAGCCGATCGCAAGCTGGCCGCAGCACTCGATCGCATTTTAGAACAGACGAAGCGCGGGCTGAACGAAACGGGCACCACCGCGCCCAGCAAAGCCCCGACCGTCGGCAAACGCCAACCCGAAGGCGCAGGGTCCAGCGCCTCGGCAGGCGCCGAGCCCGCTCCCCGAGCACCCTTCGACGAGCTGGCTAGCGGTGCTGCCGACCGCGATTCCACCTAGTGCGGAGGCCTCGACTCTTCGCCGGAGTCTGGTGCGAAAGTCGACGAGGTCCGCGACCTGGTGAAGGTCGACGGCGATGATGCCGTCACGGACGGCTTCTTCAGCGATGCGCACCAGGCCGGCGTCCGCCAGGCGTCACGAGCAGAAGCGCCGCGGGGCGCGCATGCGTTTGGATGCGTTGGACTCGCTTCCCCGAATTCCAGCTCGGCACTCACGGTGGCTCACACGTCGCACGCTGCCCGTGAGGCAAATGGCTTCAACTGCGCCTGGACACACGATGGTAGAGAGGAGCTCGTCCATCAACTGAGCTCCCTGTGAGCGCTGATTATCGATGAGCGCTGCGGCGCTATCATCCAGGAGGATTTTGCCATGAACCGCGTTCTCTGCTGGTTGCCAGCGGTACTTTCGATGCTCGCCTGTAGCTCGCCGGACCAACGAGAGTCTGAAGTCGAAGGCTCCGTCGAGCTTTCGCTCGAAACGAGCAGCGTGACGATCAACAGCATCACGTACACGATGAAAGGGGCGAACTACAGCGAGACCTCGGTCCTGAACGTTGCGAGGAGCACACGTATTTCTGCGCGCTTCGGCGGCCTTGTCCCAGGCGCCTACACCATCACGTTCAGCGCCACCGACGCCAACGACCCGAGCATCCGATGCACCGGCGGCGCCGCTTTCGACATCATCGCTGGCCAAGCCAATCAGGTGGGGGTCAACCTCTACTGCTGGCGAGATGCCATGACTGGTAGCGTCGAGATCATCGGTTCCGTCTATCGCTGTCCCAAGGTCGACTCGTTCTCTGCCGTTCCCTCCGAAGTCCTGGTGGGAGAGGTCATTCACTTGTCAGCCGTCGTGGAGGACCCGGAATCGAACCTGGTGTACGAGTGGTCGGCCAGCAACGGTACCTTGACCGGCGCCAATACATTGAACGCGGAGCTCACTTGCACCTCTGCCGGTACCGTGGACTTACAGCTCCTCGCCGTGAATCTCGACGCCGGCTGCGCCGATACGGCCTCGGGGGTGGCGTACTGCACGGCGGCCGACTCCACGAAGGTACCGGACGAACCGAGCCCGCCCTGATGACCGCGCGGTGCACGGCCTGGTCCGCTGTGGCCCAATGCCAGTGGGCATGACCCGAGCCTAAGCGGCCAGACCCGGTCCATGAGCTTGCGAGCGTGCGGTTTGTAAGCATAGAGAACCTACTGCTCGCGCGCGAAATCTTTGTTATCAAGGAATCTCTCGGGCAAACTGAGGTATTTCGCGCAGAGTTGGAGCGTAAACCGGTTGAGTGTTCGAGCCGCGCTGGTAGCTGGCTGCATTACATGATTCGCCGTGCACTCGTTTGGATACTGAGCGGTGGCCTGAGCTTGATCGGATGCGGAGGAAGCGAGCCCTGCTCGCAGTGCGGCGCTCAGGCTGGCAGCACCGCGCAGGGTGGCAGCACCGCCAGCGGCGGAACCACGACCGGCCCTGCCGGCGGTGGAAGCCTCACTGGCGGAAGTAGCTTCGCCGGTTCCGCCACGCTGGGGGGCACGACTGGCACCGGGCTCGCTGGCTCGAGCGCTGGCGGTGGAGGCGGCTCCGCTGGCTCGATAGGAGACCCTACCGCGCCGCAGGGCAGCGCCGTCTACATCAACGGCAAACTGGCCGTGAACGGGCGAAACCTCGTCAACCAATCAGGCAGTCCGGTGCAGCTGGAGGGCGTGTCCAGCATGTGGTTGAACTGGGAGGACGACGGCTACGCGGAGAGCGAGCAAGCGCTGCAGTGGATGCGTGACAACTGGAAAGTGGAGGTGGTGCGCGCAGCCATGGGCGTCGAGCCCGAGGGCGCGTACTTGGCGGACCCCGGGCGCTCCAAGGAGCAGGTCGATAAGATCGTCCAAAACGCGGTCGCGCTGGGTCTCTATGTGATCATCGATTGGCACGACCACGAAGCGCTGTCGCACCGAGCCGAAGCCGAAGCTTTCTTCGACGAGGTGGCGGGCAAGTACGGCCACCTGCCCAACGTGATCTACGAGCCGTTCAACGAACCGCTGGACGTGCCCTGGTCAGAGCTCAAGACGTACCACGAGGCCATCATCGCGAAGATTCGCGCCAAGGATTCAGACAACTTAATCGTGCTCGGTACGCCCCACTGGTCGCAAGACGTGGACGAGGCGGCGGCAGATCCCGTAGGCGGCACGAACCTGCTGTACACGCTGCACTTCTACGCCTGCACTCATGACGAATGGCTGCTCGACAAGGCGCAGGCGGCGCTGGACAAGAACCTACCGATGTTCGTAACCGAGTGGGGTGCGACGCACGCCGACGGCGGTGTGGACGGCATCGTGTGCGAGGCCGAGGCGACCACCTGGCACGACCTGCTCAAGGCGAACCACATCTCTTGGACGTCGTGGAAGCTCGATGGTTGCGAGGATTCGAGCTGCCTCTTCAAAGAGGGCGCTCCCCGCGACGGTGGATTCGGTGATGAATGGCTGCAGGGCCACGGTCCCTTCGTCCGCGCACGCCTCCAAGATTGAGCCGCCCCACACGACGCCGTTCGGACGTCGTTGTCGGTTCCAGGGCGCGCTAATGCGGGAGCCGCGCATCTGTCCGCTCTGCGGCAGCGATACGAAGACCGTCGGTCACTCTATCTGCGACCTGCTGGACCTGGATCCCAGCCCAAGGTAGAGCCAGGGGCATACCGCGCTCCAAATCCTTGGCGAAAGCCGGCAATTTTTCGCAGGATTTGGCTCCTAGTCCTTGGTGGCTAACGGCAACGTTCTGGCTAGGCGGAAGCCGGTGCCGGGCGAGGCAAATCCCGCTGATGCGCTCAAGCGCGAAGCAGCGCGGCAGATGCCGGGCCAGGCGAACGGCGCGCCCCCGCGCGTGTCGCGCCCTTGACCCGGACCGTAAGTCTGCTCGGGAGGGCATTGCGGCGTGCCTGGTGTCGTGCCAGCCGGGCACGCGAAGCCGTACTCGTTGTCCGAGAAATCGCCGGAGGCACGGTGCGGCCGCCCGTTCGCCGCACGCCTGCGACGACGAGGGCTAGAGTGTGCTGACCGTCACCTCGGACAGCGCGGCGCGACCGGCTCCTTGCAGGTAGCAGCGCGGGCAATATCCGGTGACCTTCGAGAAGACTCGATGAGCCTGAGAGTAGCTGCCGAAGCCGGAGGCGAGAGCGGCTTGCAAGAGAGAGGTCGCGCCCTGCTCGGAAGCGGCCAGGAATGAAGCCACCCGCGCGCGGCTGCGGCACGCCGCGAATGTGGTGCCCACGCGACGCTGAAACTGGCGGGAGAGGTAGCTCGTGCTCACTTGCAGTTGTTGGCACACGGCGGGACGCTCCAGCTCTGGTGCAGCCAGCAACAGCGCGATTCCCAGCTCCGGCAGCGAAGCCGCACCAAGTCGCGACAACTGCCGCTCGCTTTCGGCAACGGCCAGCACCAGCAGCTCGCGGAGCGCGCTCGTCACCTGCTCGCACGTGAGCCGCTGCAGCCCCTGCGCCGCGAGCTCCTCCAGTGCGGACGCCGCGCTCTGGGTGATCTCGACCACGGGCCGAGCGCCGAAGAGGTTCGTGAGCCTCAGAATCCACCCGGCGAACGGGCTGCCGGCGCTACCCACGCGCCGGAGCAGGCTGGCGCTCGTACCTAGGGACGCGAGAGGGCCGTCGGCGCGAGCGACCTCCGCCGAGCAAAGCACCTCCTCGACGAGGAATGGCTCGAAGAGCACCACCCAGAAAAAGCAGTCGCGACTGGCTTTGATGGTTTGGTGGGAGATCGTCGGCAGATGCCACACCAAGGCGGGCGCGTTCACGACGTAGTCCACGGCCCCGACGGAGCACGTCAGCTGCCCGCGCGTGACAACCAGCACCTCGAGCTGCCCATGAAAGTGGGCAGGACGAGTCGAGCTCGGAGCGTAGAAAGAGACGTAGCCGGCGGGGCTGACGGAGCGCTCGTACTCCTGGAAGATCGGTCCGCGATCCATGCTCCCACCTTACATCCAGTCGTGGAAGCCTAGCGATAGTGGACTTTCGGCTGGTTCACAAAACGCGAAGACCAGCCGGCGCCGGTCGCGTATGCGTTGGGGGTCGAGCGCAGGAGCCTGAAAATGCGTAGATGGAGAGTGTCGCCGTGGTTCGTCATGTTGCTGGTAGCCCCGGCCTGTGATCGGGGGGAGCGCGGCGTCGAGGTCGCAGACGGGCCCCCTGCGCCGGCCGCCCCACCGCCCGGTTGCGGGGGCCCAATGACGCCCCCTTTCGCGCCCGACGGGTACTACGTCAACGGCAATGCCGTCTGCTCGCAGGCCGGCAAGGCTCATGTCTTTCGTGGTCTGGCTCGGCCATCGCTTGAATGGTCGCCCTCCGGTGACCACCTCTCGGAGCGGGATTTTCGGTTGATGGCGTCCTGGGGCGCGAACGTCGTTCGATTGCCGCTCAACCAAGCCTTTTGGCTCGAGGATTCTCCGCAGTTTGCCGCCAGCTATGCGCCGTTGGTCGACGACGCCGTCAGTTGGGCGAAGGCCGCCGGTATGGATGTGATCTTGGACCTCCATTGGTCGGACGCTGGGACCGTTGGCGGTTGCACGTCGCCTCCGAATTGCCAGCAGCAGATGGCGGATGAGCGTTCGATCACATTTTGGTCGGAGGTCGCGGCCCGCTATCGCGGCGACGGGCGCGTGCTGTTCGAGCTGTACAACGAGCCTCATGACGTGAGCTGGCAAGTTTGGAAGTCGGGTGGGGAGACGAGCGCGGGCTTTCGCGCCGCTGGTATGCAGCAGCTCTACGACGCCGTTCGGGCTGCTGGCGCGGACAACTTGGTGCTCATCGGCGGGCTCGATTGGGCGTACGACTTGTCCGGTGTGGTCGCGAACCGCATCGATGGATACAACATCGTCTACGCTACCCACCCATACAACACGCCGAATCGTCAGCCAGCTGCGTGGGAAAAATCTTGGGGATTTTTGACCGCCACCGACCCGGTGATGGTGACCGAGTTCGGCAACTTGAACGATCCGAGCTGTTCAACCGACTACACGGGGGCCGTCATCGATTACGCCGATGCGCACGCCGCCGGGTGGACGGCTTGGGCTTGGTTCCCCGGTGGATGCACGTTCCCGGGGCTCATCGACGACTGGACGGGCACCGCATCCGTCACGGGCTCGCTCGTGAAGGCGGCGTTGCAGCGTCACAGCGGCCCCCGCCCCGAGGTCGAGCCCGAGGAGGAGCTGCCGCTAGCCTTTTCGTTCGACGGTGGAGCCGATGGGTGGCTGTTGAATCCTTATAAAGATCCGGATTTTACGAACCTTGGTGCGCCGAGCGCGGTGGGCGCCGTCCCTGCGACGCTCGGTTTCAGCGCGAGCGAGGGTGACCGGAGCCCTGGCTCACTGGAGCTGCGAGCGACCTTCACCCGCCCGAACCAGTACGTCATCGCCAATAGGGCGGTGGTTCGTGACCTGACGGGGGCAACGCTGCGCGCCCGTGTCCGTCTGGAATCGGGGACGCTAGCCGGTGTGCGCGTGTCGTTGCACGCCTGCTCGATAGGCTTCGTGTGTCCAGCAGGCCCCGCTGCCGACCCCGCCTCGCTGAGCTCCCGCGAGTGGGTGTCCTTGCAATGGGATTTGAGTGGCGTGGAAGACGAAGGGTTCGATGCTACGCGCGTCATCAGCGTCGGCGTGCAGCTGGACTCGACGCCGCTCGCTGGCGGTGTCGCCGACGCTCCCGGCGTCGACGACGGCGAGGCTTTGCTACGAATCGACGACTTCGAGCAGTGAGGTCGAGCGGCCGCGAGGGATCGCGAGCTGTCCTTTCGCAGCCCATGGGGAGTCCTGGGGCACGCCGCCCTGCACGTCGTCAGTGCGCGTAGTCGGGAACCAACAGATCGTTCGATGGCGCGCCGAGCTGCTTCGACGGCTTTCGAGGCGGGGCTTTCGGGCGCGAGCTGGCAACGCGAGGGGTCGCCCCGCCCGGCGCAGCAAGAGCTGGCGATCCGGAGGGGTCTTTCTCGACGGACGTGCTCGCGGCGGCCGGCAGAGAGGGCGATGGTATCGAGGAAGGCCTCGGCATGGGTTGAGCGGACAGCGGAGCGCCGGAGGCGGGGGGCGCAGCGGCGACGGGATGCCCCCCGGCGAGCAAGCGCTCGCGTGAAGGCCACGCGGCGAACGTCAGCAGCAGCAGCAGGCATGCCGCGATCAAGAGCCCAACGCCCTTGCCGACTCGCGAAGGCAGCGCGACGGCAGGCTCGGCTGCGTTCGACTGGCTAACCGCCACGAGCGGTTCGTCCGGCGCTGGCTTAGATAGCGAGACCGCCCTCAGGGAGGAGACGCTCGCAGAGCCGTTCGGCGTCGCCACGTGGGGGAGACTCGGCGGCTCGCTCGAGTCCGCCGCGAGCTGAGCGCTGCGTACTGCCGCTCGGCGTGCTAGCTGCCGCTCGGCGGCGACGCGGTTGACGAAGCTCGTCACTTCGGCGCGTGCCGCTTCACCAAAGCCCGCAGGCAGGGCGCGCTCGAGCGCCGCGCGCATGCTCTCAGCGCCCGGCCAGCGCTCGTCGCGCCGCCGGGCGAGAGCCTGAAGGACCACCCGTTCGAGCTCGGGCGGGTAACCCTCGCGAAGCTTCGAGGGCGGGATGATGGGCTCATCGCTCACGATGGCGCGGACGACCGCGGCCGCGGTCTGGCCGGTGAATGGGTGCTGCCCGGTGGTCAACACGTAGAGCAAGATGCCGCACGCAAACACGTCACAGCGGCGGTCGACGCTGTCGCCGAGGAGCTGCTCGGGCGCCATGTATGAGAACTTGCCTTTTACCTCGCCCTGCTTCGTGGTCGACAGCGCCTGCTGAGTGGCTTTTGCAATGCCGAAATCCAGCACCTTGGCGATGCCGTCGTAAGTCACGAGCACGTTGTTGGGCGACACGTCGCGGTGCACGACTCCCAGCAGCCCTGCTTCGTCACGGAGCTCGTGCGCCGCGTGAAGCCCCGCGAGGACTTGACCTACCAACTGAACGGCGATTGTCCACGGCATGCCGCCGAGCTCAGCCGCGCGTTCGCGAAAGTAGCCGAGGGACTCCCCGTCCACCCATTCCATGACGAGGTAGAGCACGCCCTCGTGCTCGCCCAGCTCGATGGTCTGCACCACATTGGGGTGCTGAATGAGTGACGCGATGCGCGCTTCTTCAGTGAGCATCCCCTCCAACCGCTCCGCGTCGTCGCGCGATGGGAGCAGCGTCTTGACCGCGACCATTTTGCTGAAGCCCCGAGCACCTTGCAGACGACCCAGCCAAACTTGGCCCATGCCGCCCCGCGCGACTGGCGTCAGCAGCCGGTACCGGCCGAGTGTTTTGCCTTTCAGGTCGTACATCTCCCCTACCGCCTCGGATCAACGTCCCTTCGCGCGCGGACTGAAGGGCCTCCGTCGTCCTCCAGCGGCCCCGAGTGAGATCGCGCGTCACCGCCCGACTTACACCCCCTTACGTCACTGGGGGGACGCTCAGCGCGCAGCGAGTGAGCCTCGCGATCGCGGCCCCTCACCCGCGGCAGCAGATGGGCCGCAGGAAAAGGGAACGCGGAGGCCGGTCGTGGTCCCCCGCTCATCCACGACGCTCACGGCCGAGCGTCCGCAAGCGAGGAGGATGGTGCTGAGTCCACCGGACATAGCGCGTCACCTTTGCGGCGGTGAATCCCGATATATTTGGATCAATGCTTCCTTGTCGTGGTCGACCGCGAAACGAGCGAGGCCAATGTCCCACGCGTCGTTGTTTCTGACCTGAACTCGGAACTTGGCATTTTTTAGGTCATCCAAAACCTGACGGCCGATCGGATCCAGTAGCTTGGGATCCACGTCCAGACGAATCGGACTCGAACCCTTGATCTTGTTGAACGCAACTTGGCCTTCCTTCGAGCCCACCGTTCTAAGAAAGTCGTGAGCCGCGCTCTCCTGCGGAGCGCCCGTCGCGATCGCGAAGACGTCCGCCGAGTACCAGAAAAGCTCCCGGCTCCCCGGGGCTGCGAACGCCCCGAAGTCGAAGTCCGGCGTCCAGCCCAGCTGCTCGAAGTAGCCCTTCGTCCAATCTCCGTGGGGAAACATCGCCGCTTCCCCGGCGAACACCGCCTGCGCCGCATCGGTCCAACCTACGGCTGCGTCTGCCGCGTCGGCATCCACGTACTGGGTCAATACGGTGTCGAAAGCGTCGATGGCTGACGAGAGCTTGTCCTCGTCCAGCTCGGCATTACCCGTCCAGTACGCGGTGAAGGCTTCCGAGTCGTACACGCCCATCGCGAGCGTGTTGAACAGGATTCGCAGAACCCAGCCCTCGCTCGTGGTCGCGATCGGCGTGATGCCCTTCTTCTTCAGCTTCTCACACGCAGCAAGAAGCTCCTCGAGGCTTGTCGGCGGCTCGAGCTGGTTGTCTGCAAAGATTCGCTTGTTGTAAAAGATAGTGTTCTCGCGGTGCATATTGACGGGGAGGGCTTGGACGCTTCCGTCCAGCGTCACGTCGTCAAGCAGCTCCGGCACGATCACTTTGGAGAGTCCTTCTTCTTCGAACAGAGCGTCCAGCGGCTGCACGATGCCTGGGTACGCGGCTAAATCCTGACGTATGTTGTACGCGCTGCTCTGCATGACGTCAGGCGGCTCTCCCTCCGTCAGGCGCTCGAGCAACAGCAGCTTCGATTGCTCGGCGGTGGTTGCGGCGCCGTTCACGATGCGCTGGTTGGGGTAATTCTCGCGGTGCAGATCGATCAGCTTCTGCAGCGCCTCAGCCTCACCGGGCGCCACCCACCACGAAAACAGCTCCACCTTAACCACCGGGAGTTGCTCCACGGGGGCCGGGGCCGGTCGTTCCTCGTCTTTCCCCCCACACGCGCCCACAGCGAGCGCCAGTGCGGCGATCAACGGCAAACTCTCGAGGTTCAACAGCGGGTTACTTTTTTTCATGCGCGGACTTCTCGGACGCGAGGCGGAGCGCCGCTTCGGGGACGCCCTTTGCTGAAGACGGCACGCCCCGGCCAAACTTCACTGCTCAGGCCGCAGACCCGGCTGGTTGCAACGCCGCACTCTCGGGGCGGAGCACGGGGGTGGCTCGGTAGGCGCGGCCGAGCTGTTCAGGCGTCTCCAAAATTGATGCGCCCGAATGACGACGCGCCGGATATCGGCGACATCGAAGCCACGTATTCTAGCGATCGCCCGTCATGCCCGAGGGCAAAGACGCTCGCGGGCTGTCCGCTAGGTAGGGGAGTAGCGGCGCTGCGGGTCGGGCGCCGAGCCGGCGCAGCACGGACGCGGCCGTGCGCGCTCCGCCGACAGCGGTTGCGAGCGCGCTCTGGCCGGGGAACACCGAGTCACCCACCATCCAAAGGCCATCCAGCGCCTCCATCGGCCCCGCGCCGCGGTAGTTGCTGAGCCCAACGCGGCGAGGGAGCCCTCCGACCGTCCCGGTAGGTCGTCCCACGAAGCGGGCGAAGGTGCGGGGTGACGCCGGGAGCACCTGCTCGATGCCGCGCGACCACTCAGGCGCGCGCTGTTCGAGCGTCTCGCGCATCTTTCGCTGGATGGCGCCGATGTAGCGGCCGGCGTCGGTCTTTGCGTCTCGCAACTTAGAGAGCGGCACATGCGTGGATATCGTGAGCGTGCGCAGGCCGGCGGGCGCGCGCTCCAGCTCCAACGCGCCGCTCAACGAGACGAAGACGTGATTGCCTTCGCGGAGCGGCTGCTCCTCCGAGCCGATGAGTTGTAGGTGGTGCGCCTCGGGCGAGCTCTCCTCGGGCGCGCGGGCGACGGCGTAGAGCATCGCTGCGCCCCAGGCGTTCTCGAGCTCCTCCGACCGGTCGCCGAGCACGGCCGTGAGCGCTGCCGCCTCGCGCGGGTCCACCAAGGCGTGGAGCGCGCTCGGAATCAGGTTCGCGACGACGGCGCGCGCTCTGAGCTCGCCCCCGCGCGTCGTGACGACCCAGGCGCCGTTGGGCTCGCGGCGTAACCCGGACACTCGCGACGGCAGGCGGGTGTGCACGCCCGCCGCGCGGGCCGCGTTGAGCAGCGCCCACGCCAGCGAACCGACACCGCCGCGCACGTGCGCGGTGCCGCGGTAGTAGTAGTCGAGAGCGGCGAGCGCGAAGAGCGCCTCCGCCTCGGAAGCCGGGCACTGCACCGTGATTTGGCAGAGCGCGTCGATGTAGAGGCGAAGCGGCGCGAAGTCCGCGACGCCGTAGGTCGCTAGCACCTGCTCCAGCGAGCGCCCGACGAGGGGGAGGAGGCCCGCGTATCGAGCTAGCCGCGGCACGTGTCGCGCGAGGCTACCGACGCTGAAGGGCGGGAGTAAGGAGGGGTCGTCGAACAGCGACCAGAGCACGTCCGCTACGGCGCGCTGCCGCTGGAAGAAGGCTCGAATGCCCTCCGCGGGGGCGCCGCCCAGCGCGCAGAGCTGCTCCACGAGCCGCTCTCGGTCGCGCCCCACCACGAGCTCGAGCGCCTTCGCGCGGACGTGCAGCAAAGGGTCGATCCAATCGATGACCGTCTGCGGCGAGTAGCGCTCGAGCCAACGCCCAAAGAGCTGCCCGCGGGCGAGACCGCTCACGAGGGTGGCCCCAGCGTCGAACCGAAAGCCATCGCGTTCGAAGGTGCTGGCGCAGCCGCCCGGATACTTCAACGCCTCGCACAAGCACACCTTCGCCCCGCCCTCCGCCAGCGACAGGGCGGCGCTCAGCCCTCCGAAGCCGGCGCCGATCACGAGGACGTCGAAGGGGTCGGCGTCGGGGCCGCTCAGCTCGCGGGTCATGCACGCTCCTACGGTGGGGGCCGGCAGACGTTTCCGCCGAACGGAACTTTAGCCAGATATCTCGCGCACGTACGCTCCGGCAGCGCGAAACAAGGCGGGCACGGGGACTGCAAGCGAGAGAGCAAACCCTCATACCCAAACAAAAATCGCCCAGGGCGCGGATCCATTGTCGCCGGGCGAGCCTCTCTGGTGCATGACGCCGTGGAAAGCTGTTTTTTTCGTGAAGAACGTCCCAACCTGGGAGCGCGTCCTACGCGTCGTGGCGGCGCTGGCCGTCGCGGTCGCTGCGCTGCGGATGCTCGCCACGCCCTCCGCCTGGCTGGTCGCGAGCGCAGCGATTGGCTTCGCCCTGACCGGCCTGTTCGGGGTGTGCCCCGCGTGCGCGCTGGTCGGGCGACGCCTCCCGAAGGAGGAGTGAACCATGCGCGAGCGGTTCGACCTCGCCCTGGTTGAAGCAGCGTGCTCGGGAGCTCCCAGCGCGCTTGCGCTCTTGCTCGTCCAGTGCCAGCCCGAGCTCCGGCGCTACGCGCAGCGGAGCTGCGTCATCAGCGACGTCGACGACGCCGTGCAGGAGGCGCTGCTCATCGCGTCCCGCTACTTGGGCTCGCTGCGTCACGCGCGCGCCTGGTCTCGCTGGATGTTTCGCATCGTGCGCCGCGAGTGTCATCGCCTGGCGCGGGTGGCGCTCCGCCGCGATCTCTGGAATGACGGCGCGGTCGAGGCGCTCGTGGCCTCGCGCAGCGACGACGAGCTCCGCCTGGACCTCACGGCGGCGCTGGAATCCTTGCCGCAGCAGTACCGCGAGGTGCTCGTGCTGCGAGACTTCGAAGGCCTCACCGTCGGCGAGATGGCCGAGAGGCTGGTCGTCAGCACCGCCGCCGTCAAAGGCCGCCTGCACCGCGCTCGCGAGCTGACCCGCGAGTACCTGCTGAGCGGCGATGGGTCGAGTGCGTGGGCCCTGGGTCAGAGCTCGAACGGGTGACGTAGTCGTCGTCGATGCGTGCGCGTCGCTCAGCAGCCCCGCCAGGTCAGGGCGAGAACACGGTCTCGGGGGAGCGAAGCGCCTCGGCTCGCAGCGGCATGTTCCCGACGAAGGTCACGGGCACGTCGGCAAACTCGTACGGAAGCGGGCCCTCCGTGAGCTTCACGGAGACGCTTTCGGCGGTCGGAGTCGCGGTGGTGATTCCGGAGTTCGCGTTGAACGGCAAGCTGCCGTCCTTGGCGAACGTCTTGCCACTGAGGAAACGGGTGAGCTCGCGGCCTTCGGCCTGATCTTTCCAGTCGGCGAGCGCCGCGAACACCACGCCCGCGTCTTTGCTGAGGTAGGCGTCGAGCTGACCGAGCTGGACGCCGTAGGGAGCGCGGTGGCTCGCGGTCGAGAGGGCCGCTCCCTCCGCATCGAGCCGCACCACGAAGGCGGCGTCGCTGGTTTCGCCCGCCAACACGTCATAAGACTCGATGCCGGCCACCAGGTAACCCGAGGTCGACACGCGCGTCACGAACAGCGGGTTCAGGAGGTTGGAGCTCCCGAACGTGAAGCCCGAGGAAGCCTTGGGGTCGCCATCGGCGGTGAGCACCAGCGTGTACGCGTAGTTGCCGTAGCTCTTGCCGCTGTTTCCGGTGAGCAGGATGTCATCGTTGTCGGAGACGGCGAGAGCGCCGAAGTTGCACTCCCCGCCCCCTGGACTGAGCGCGTGGGCGAACTCGATGTCTCCGTCGTCGGCAACCGACATGGCGGTGCAGAGCGTGTTCTCGGCGGCGCTCGCCCTGCTTTCCCCGCCCAGCAAGAGCGAGCCATCGGCGCGGTACAGCGCCTGCCCGTTGCTGAAGAACTCTTGCTGCACCAGGACCGCTTCCGTCGCCGCTCCGAACGACCGCGACCGCAAGACGGTTCCATCCGGATTCAGCTCGACCAGCACCATGCGATTGTCGAACGCGTTGAACAGGTCGCGAACACCGTAGACCAGCGCGGCACGTCCGTCGGCCCGCACGGCGCCGCGCCGCAGGTTGGCCTCCTCCCCGTCGACCACCGGCACCCGAATCGAGAAAGCATCGTGCAACGCGTTGTCGGGCCCGAGACGCGCCACCGTGCCGTTCTCGAACAGGACCCATTTGACCAGATCGAGGCGCTCCAGCACGTCGACCACGACCAACGGCGCCTCTCGACTGTCCTCTTCCGGGATCGGGGCCAGGTAGCGAGTGGCGCTCAGCTGTCGACCATCGATACTGAGCCGGCGCAGCGTCGGGCTCGGCGCCGAAGGTGCCCACAGGTGGCCATCGACACCGGGAATCAAGCGGGTGCGGGCTCGCGTGGGTGTCCCGGAGTAAGCAAAGTGCAACCCGGGCTCATCGTAGCGGTTGGACCATTGCGAAAACGGCGGGCTCGCGAGCGTGTCGTCCTGCGGGGCACCGGGCGGCAACATATCCGGCGGCGGGATGGTGCATTTGCCTTGCCCCACCTGCTGCGATCCCAGCTCGAACGGGGTCGATTCATCGACCAGAGTCTTGGCGAGGCCGAACTTGCTCGCGACCCACTCGACCTGCTCGCCGACTTCGGTGCTGTGCGAAAAAAACTCGCCGATTTCGCGCCACGGCAGCCGCACGACGAAACCGAAGTTGGCATCCAGCGCCACGCTCGCCCGATAGCAATCGGCAACGCGAGTCCGGTCGACGTCTAGGTCACTGCGGAAGGTCAGTCCGAAGGTGGGGCCGATCGCGCCGTAAGCCAGCATTTCCAAGGTCGGCCCGACCGAGGTGCTGACGTGACCGTCCAGATAGGCCGTGACCTCGCTCACCTCGAAGGTGGGCATCGGCGAGGGCGCCGACGCGTCGAAGCCGGTCGATGTCGACGCCGTGACCTTGACGTCGAAGCCCGCGCGCGATTTCCCGGCCATGCGCGCGTAGCTGCCCGCGCGCCCTTTCATCTGCCCTTCGAATCCGACCCTCGGCAAGAAAACGAGCGGACCGATCTCGATCGGGTCGAGCTGTTGCTTCGCGCCGATGTCGAGCTTGCCGGTGCCGTACGCGGCCGAGGCCGCCCCCGCGTGGTCGAACTCGGCCGACACCAGCGCCTTCGCTTGAAACGTAGCCGACAGAACGGGCATGTCGAGATCCGGACAATCGCCGAAGACCCCACCCGTCGCGGCTGCCAGTGCACACTCGAGGAACTCGTCGACCCCCGCCGTCACCGCCTCCGCAAAGCCCCAGTCGAAGTCGATATCGAGAGTGACGCCGAGCTCGCCGGCATAGCGATCGTCGATATAGAGTTGATCTTCGAGCGTTGCCGGATCGCCGTCCCCGTTGAAGATGAACTTCTGGATCGGCACCGTGCCCCCGACCGGGAAGCCGAGGCCCTGGGGCGCGAGCCCGCGCGGCAGCTCGAACGGCACGTCCAACTTGCGCTCGACGTGCACGTTCAGCTTTTGAAACGCGAGCTGCAGCGGCGCCTGCTCGGTCTCGACCTCGACGAGGTCGCCAACCTGGGTGGTGCCAGTGACCACGCGCAAGAGGCCGCGCGGAGTGTTCCTGCTGACCCCGGCCAGCAGGACATCGCCGCGAGAGAACTTCGACCCGACCGATGCGTCGAAGGTCAGCGTCTGCGAAGTGTCTGCGCCTGGTTGAAGGGCCGCAAGGTCCGCGTCGGAGAGCTGCTTGGTGTTTGGCCCGAGCACGAAGTCGATGCGATCGTCCTGACCGCCTTCTGTCGCGGCAGGCGCCGCTTCGCCGCCACCGCACGCCCCGAGGATGAGGGACATGCCCACGAGCCCTGTCGAGATCGCCATCCGCAGCACGCGGCCCGACAAAAAGCTCATCTTTCGACGATGTCACGCCACCTTCCCGGCCACATCATCCAGTTGGATGAGGCTCTGGTAGCATCGCTCGGGTGAGTCACGCCGACGAAACCGCCCTGCTCGACGCCGTCGCTCTGTTTTACGACGCGGCGTTGTGCCCCGAGCACTGGGACGACGCACTCACGCGGCTCGCTCAGCTGTGCGGCGCCGAAGCAGCGGGACTTCGCATGCAAGGCGAAGAAGTGACTCAGCGCTGGGTGGGTCTCGAGCCCCAATTCAACCGGGCGTACGTCGAGCACTACTGGCGCGACGACCCTTGGGCGGCACCCGCGAGCGCAGTCCCGGTGGGCACGGTCGCCTACGGCGAAATGATCGTGCCGCGCCGCACTCTCGAGCGGACGTCGTTCTACAACGAGCTCAGCAAGCCGTACGGGCTCGATGACCTGATAGGTGGTGTGGTATCGCGCAGCGACCGCAGCCTGATCACCCTCGGCATCATGGGCCGAACCCACGTTCGTTTCGGGGAGGCGCAGCAACGCATCGTGGAGCGACTGCTCCCGCACCTCAGCCGCGCGCTCTCGATCGGTGAACGCCTGCTGAACGCGCAATCCCGCGATCTCCGCCCGAACCTCGAAGAGCGCCTACGCCGCAGCTACGGCCTCACCCGCGCCGAGGCAAGGGTCGCGGTGCTCATCGCACAAGGCCTCGTCCCCAAAGAGGCTGCCGCCGCGCTCGGCACCAGCTGGAACACCGTGCGCACCCAGCTCTGTCGCGTATTCGCCAAGACCGGCACGACGCGACAGCTGGAGCTCGCGCGCTTGCTCGAGCGCCAAGCGTAGCTCTTCCGCGCGCCGGTATCTCGGAGCATCGTCGGAAGATTGCGCGCCATTTACAAATCGCGCCCTGGTCTTGCAAGCACTGCGCGCAGGCCGCGCTTATCCTTGCAGCGTGCGTTGTCTCCAATACCCCACGCTCGGCCCGTCTCGTTCAGCTGTCGGTGCAGGCCTCGGTGTCGCAGCGTTGCTTGTTGGCGCTAGCTTCGCGCAAACCGCGGACGCCAAGCCTTTCATCGACTACCTCAAGCCCACGCCGATTGTCGCGCCGCTCAGCTCCGCGACCTGGGGCGAGCCGGGAGTGGTGCCGCGCGACTTGTCCAACGGGATCGAGAGCGCCAAGGGCGCTGGTGTGCACCCCGATTACTACTACTGGGACGGCCAAATAATCAGAGCCAAGGACGGCAAGTACCACCTGTTCCTGAGCACGTTCTCGGGGAACACGAACTTCGGCACGAGCTGGTTCAACTCGGACGCCTACCACGCCGTCAGCGAAACCAACGTGCTCGGCCCTTACGTGCGGAAAGGCTTCATTTACGACGAGAATGGCTCGCACAAAGGCCACAACGTGACGGCGCTCGAGCTACCAGGCGGCGAGTACGCGGTCGTCGTCAGCGAGACCGTGCCCTTCACGATATACAAGTCGACCTCTCTCGATGGTCCGTGGACCAGTTGCAAACCGACGAGCCAGATCGGTGCTTCCAACGTCAGCCTGATCCCCCGCCACGACGGCAGGTATCAAATCGTGGAGCGCAACGGGACGATCGCGATCTCGGACACGCTGTGCGGCACCTACGTGAAGCAAACGCCCACGTGCGACTACCCCCAGAACGATAAGAACGCACAGGGCAATCCGGTCGTGGGCAGCATCTACGGGAAGAGGACCTCGATTCCGGGCGTCTCCAATCCGACGCACATTTGGCAAGAAGATCCCCACATCTGGCGCAGTGGAGGCGTCTACCACGTCATCTACTCCGGCTCCGGCGATCGCGTCGGCTGGCATGTGTACTCCACCGACGGCCTCAACTGGAAGGACAACGGGTACGCTTGGTCTCCGCGCGAGTACCAGAAGATGTTCTGTTACGAGGGCACCACCACCTGTTCGCAGTGGTACAAGATCGAGCGCCCGGGCGTGGTGCTGCAAGATGGCCACCCCACGCACATCACGTGGGCCGTGGCTGACGTCGACAAGGATAACCAGGTCTTACCCGGCACCAATCACGGCACGAAGATCATCGTTGTGCCTTTCGATGGCGTGGCTTTCGACAAGGACTTTGGTGTCGACGACGGGAGCGGCTCGGGCGGTTCGGGCGGCGTCACGTCTGGCGGAGCTGGCGGCGCCACGCCAGGCGGAGCTGGCGGCGCCACGCCAGGCGGAGCTGGCGGAATGGGCGGCGGAAACGGCGGTGTCGCGACTGCGGGCGCGACCAGCGGTGGCGGCGGAGCAGCCAGCATGGCTGGTACGCCAAGTGTCGGAGGCGCCCCGAGCAGCGCCGGCGCGCCCACCGCCGGCACCACGAGCACGGCTGGCAGCCCGGTTGGCGGTAGCGGTGCCACCGGTAATCCCGCCGCAGGAAGCAACAACGGCAGCGACGACGGCGGCTGCTCCTGCACCCTCGTGGGCGCCCCCGCCAGCACGAATCCAGCCGGCCTGGCGCTCGCCGCCCTAGCGCTGCTCGCCAGCGCTCGTCGGCGTCGCTGATCGGTCACCGAGTATTCCGGCGCTCCGACTCACCCGCGCGGTCGAGCACCCAAGGTCGGCACCGTCGAGCCTTGGAGGCGCGCCAGCCCGGAAGCCGTCGGTACAGGTGAAAAGCAGCGCCTCGCGGTCGCCCCTCGACGCCGCGATCGCGACCGGGCAGCCGCCTTCCTCCGCGAGAGCAACCGGCGTCCACCCAGTCGCAGAGGTGTCGACCGCAGACGCGCGTCGCGCGCGCTGCCTTCGCCGTGACACAGCCCTGCGACCGCCACGACCGCGAAGTCTAGGCGCTCGCTCCAGCGTACCGCCTTCGGTAGTTGCAGATCCAGCCGCAAGGTCTGCAGCGACTGCTTGTCGACGGAGTACAGCCCCTCGCCGAACCTCGCACGTCGAGGGACGACCAACGCGCCTTGTCGCCCTCGACCACCAGCCGCTCCCCAGATGCGGCACGACGCTCCACCTCGTAGGTTCGTCAGGCTATGCACGGGGACATGCTACCCCTCCGTACGATGCGGCAGTTCGGGTCGGAATGGCTCTTTAGTGTGCCGGCTCTGGCAATCTTGCGTCCGAAGCACGAGGGACAGATGCCCCGCCGTGCTCTGCTGCCTGTGCAGCGGCTGATGGCACACCAGCGCTTGAAGACAGTTTCAGCAAGCAATGCGGGTCGAGAGCTGATGGTCGCGTACGACGCCGGCGAACCGTTTACGGCTGCGCCCGTCACAAAGGGCCACCCGGTGCATACTACGGGTAGTACAGCATCCCCACCGTCAGCCCCCAGTTGATTGCCGGAGGGAAGTTGAACGAGGTCTCCGCGGGCACCCTCCCGTCTTCACGCAGGCGATCGGCGGCATCGGGATAAACGGTGACGCCCCACAGGCCTTCGAGCTGCCAATGCGTCCACCGCCGCGCGATCTGCCCGCCCGCGGTTCCGCCATGCCCGAGCGCGACGTTGAAGCGATAGCCGAGCCGGAATGACCCGTGGATCGCCTTGTGCAGCTGGAAGTCACCAAGGAGAACCTGGGGACTAACCTCGAACGGTGCGATGAGCTTGAGGTCGGGGCTTCGGTTGCCCCCGTAGCTCAACAAGGAGAGCGCGAACCCAGCCGAGCCTTCGAGCGCGACCGGACCGGAGCCCGCCCGCAGCGTGACCCCGTTGGGGTTGAAGAAGCCAACCTGCGCGCCAAAGCCGACACCGGTGAGCGTCGAGCCCGTCGCGGGAGGATTCTTGTCGGCAGCCCGCGCCGCACCTACGCTCGCGAGCATCGCCATCCCCACTAACCAGCCCAAGCCTCTTGCCACCATTCGCAGGGAGCATATTCCTAAACACCCCCGCGGTGTCTAGGGTCACCAGAGCGCGCTGAGTAGCTGGGGGTTCGGACTTTGGGGGAGGATGCGACGCGACGGTGTCCCCCAACGTGGGGCATGCACAGGCTGCGCGTCGGAAACCGATTCGCCCTAAGTGAGCGGCTACCTTCCGCCGCGCCGTGCCATGTGGCGGCGTGACCGGCGCGCACGAGATCGCGAGAAGGATTACCCAGCATATCGAATAGCCCCCAGGCATAGTTCTTCTCCGCGTCGGTTTCGGTCGGGTCGCCGAAGAACGCGCCCTGCGTCCGCGTCGTGCCATTCCAGACGCGCAGGTAGCCATCACCGTCGACGATGCCGACATGCGCGGCGGCCCTACCCGCCCGAGGTGCTGATCGCGTTCTAATTACTTGAAGAGCCGGTACGAGCCGCGGGGTGCGGGGCCACGTAGCGGCCCGTCGCGGTACGTGGGTCCGTAAAATAGGCTGGCGGTGCCGTTCGGCGCGACCGTGAGCGTGGGAAAGCCGAAGTCGTTCGCGTCGACGGTCAGCGGATCTGGCGCGCCCCACCGCCCGGTACTGGCGACATAGCGCGCGGCCATCACCAGTGACTTGGTCGGCCCTTCTTGGTCGAAAGCCAGGATTGCGTTGCCGTGAGCGTCGATGCCAATGGCGCGGTTGTCCCCCGCATTGTCGCTCACGATTGTGGGCAGCTCGTTCCACTTGCCGGTCGAAACGTCGAACCGCGTGGCGAACGTCTTGGTGAAGGTACCGACCACTTGCGCCCACGTGGCAAAGTAGGCGGTGCTGTTGCCGGCCAAGGCGTAGCTGGAACCGAGAGCTACGTAACCGGTCAGGTCCGGGTCACTGATGGGCACCGGTGCGACGAACTGCTTAGCCTTGGTGAAGCGGCTCGCAACGACGGAGGCGCCACCGTTGCCGAGCGTGGCGTTCCAGATCGCCATCGCTCCATCGCCGTCCGACGCGAGAATGGGACTGCCGGCGACGGTGTTCGAGCTGGCGATTTTCACCGGATACTCCCAATCTCCGGCGGGCGGCTTGCTGGCGTAGTACACGCCCTTGGGGGTGCTGGCGGCGGTGCTGCTACTGTTGTGCGTGAACGCGACGAGCGCGGCGCCCTGCGCGTCGACCGCCGCGGTGACGCCGCCGATGGACTCGTAGTTCGGCGCGGAGTAGCCGACGCTGTAGTTGGACCACGGCATGGTCGGCCATTGTCCCTCCAACGTCGTCGCGCTCATCTCGATCAGGTAATAGTTGCTGGGTGTGATCTGATGATGGGCCCAGGCCACCACCACTTGCCCGCCGCCAATCGCAACCGCAGGTTGGACGGGGTTGTTCGACGGCGTCGTCCAGAGCGTCTGCGCTCGAGACTCCCAAGCGCCGCTAACGTAGCGGCGCGCGCGTACGAGGTACGCGTTGTTCGTCCACGCTACGACCGCGTCGCCTTCGGGGCTGACCGCGACGCGAACGTTGCTGCAGTTGTCCGTGCAGTCATCCAGCTTCACCGGTGCCGCCAAGCCGGTCTCGAGGTTGTTCCAGCGCGCGTAGGCGACCGTCGGGTTATTGCCAGTTTCGTCGGTTCGAGTGGTCCACACGAACAGCGTGTTGCCTAACCCGTCGGACGCGACATCTTGACGACCAGAGTCGATGGTGGAGTCGGTGAAGATCGAGCGTTGAGCGGTCCACGCGCCCTCGCGCACCGTAAAGCTCGACGCAAACGTCGCCTCGAGCGGATTTCCCGCCCCATCGGTCACGGCCGTGGTGACCGACACGTCGTAGGTAGCCAGCAGCGAGAGGCGGCGCGCGGGCGTGAACGTGGACACCACGCCGGAGTACTCCAGCTCGCCTTCGACGGGCTCGTCGCCATCCAAGAGCTGAATGTTGTCGGAAGTGACAGTCGCTTCGTCGAGCCCTTCCGAGAACCTCAAGGCCATGCTTCCGTCTGGCTCGACGTTGACCTCCGCGTCGGCCGGGCTCACTTCCAACACCTCGGGCGGACCGTCCAAAACCGGAGGAGCTCCGCCGGTAAACGTTTCACCACCGAACGGGTTGTCGATGGGCGGCTGCCCGCCTTCCGCACCGCCGACCGCGTTCGTGCCGCTGCTACCGCCGCCCTTGCCGCCGGCCGCGTCGCCTCCAACCGGCTCGTCCGGACCGCGCGTCACCCGGCGCCCGTCGAGACCGCCGCACGCCGCGAAGCTCAGGGAGAGCGACGCGAAAGCCAAAGCCATTTGCCAAAGCGAACGTTTCTGTGATGGTTTCATGTTCAGAAGCCCCCCCGGAAACCGAGCTGCCCCACACCGACGTAGGGCTGGACGCTCGCGGCCGCGGCGCCTTCTTTCTTATTGCTCAGCACGAACAGCGTCACGCCCGTAGCGAGCCCGACGCCACCCAGAGCAAAGCCGACGATCGACAGCGTCTTGGCCGAGTCGCCGTCTTTGCCCAAGCCCGCGCGCTGGTCGAACAGCGGTGCCGGCAGCTCGCAAGAGCCCGAGCCCGGGCAGTTGTCGTTCGTGATGTCGTTGGCTTCCTTGTATTTGCTCTTGGCGCTGAGCCCGAAAATCGTCCCCGCCGCGAGCCCCACCACGCCCGCGCCGAGAGCGATGTACGCGCCCGTGCGCAGGCCGTTGCCGCCTTGAGGGCTATTGGTGTCTACGATCGCCACCGGCATTGGCGCGGGCGCAGCCGTGGGCGCCGCAACTGGAGACGCGGTCGCAGGCTCAGGCAACGTGAAGGTGTGCGAAACCTGCTGTTTCGGCGACAGCTCGACCTCCCAAACGGCATCGGCACGGCCCGCTAGCTTGGCCGTGAAGCGATGGCGCCCCGACCGAACGCCAATCTGCGATCGGCCATCCGCGACGTAAGAGTTGCGAATCGTCTGGCCGCTCGCCGGATGCCGCTCGTCTTCAATCGTCGCGCCCGGCGGCTCGCTTTGCAACACCACCTGCGCCACGCCCGACTCCAGCGTCGCTAGATCCCGTTGAAACTGCGCCCGCTCATCCGCGTCAATCTTCTTCCCACCCTCGGCCAAGTACTTCTTGATCGCCTCGATAGCCTCGCTATCGCGCTCCAGCTTCATCGCGCTCAGCCCAAGGTTCCCCAAGATCTTCCACGACGGAGACGTGGCGTAAGCCGCCTTGAACTCTCGGTACGCTTCCTCGTAGCGCGCGCCGTCCGGATCTTGCAGCAGGTTCACGCCCGCCGAAAAATGCGCTCGCGCTTCGTCGCTGATCACGACGTCTGCCGCGAGCGCCGGCAAAGCCAAACTACCGATCACGAGCCCGACACCAATCGCTGCAAACTTGCGTTCCATGGAAACCCTCCGGTCCGGCCGCGACGGCCGACCAAGATCCTCGACACTACCAAGCCTTGAGCGCCAGCTCGCCGGCCATTTTTCGTCAGTTCTCCCCAGGCTGAAAGCGCCGCGCTTTTGTGGGCGAGCAGCATAGGGGGCGATGTGGGAGTGCGGGTCCTCCTTCCCGCGTCTTCCCATCTGGCGCGTTCGGCTTGCGGCCTCGCCAGGTGGTCGAGAGCGGCTCGGCCTGCGGCCTCACCGGGTGATCGGGAGCGGAATCGGCTCGGCCTGTGCTACGCGGCCGCTCGCAGAAAACCCGCTCCGGCGCGCTCTCCTAGCCTTCGCTCGTTGATCGTGAATCAAGAACGCTTCGCACCGCTGGCACCAATCGTGTTCGAAACCGGTAGCCGTGCCGTTCGGCACCTTCAGCAGGCCGTGGGGCGATACATCCAGACCGCTCTCGACCCAGCGCTGCATCCAGTTTGTCCAGGCGCGGCTGCTCAGGCTCACCCCTTCGTCGTCGAACTCTAGGTAGCCAGTGGCTGAATAGATATTGCCGAATGGGCCGGCCCTTAGAAATGTCACCGTTCCACGGCTGGTTCTTCTCTCGGAACGCTGAATCGGGGCGGTCGAATAGATGTGAATGATGCTCTACTTGAGCCACGAGGAGGTGGAATCGTGGTGCACCTGGTATGGCAACCCGGCGGCAACCCGCGCCCCCCCGTTACCGACAATGACCGTCCGAACCAGGCCCGTTCTTACGCGACTCGGTTACCTTGCGAAGTGAGCTTGGGGTATCGGCGCCGGCCGGAAATGGCTCGACGCCGAAAAACTTCAGCGCCCCGCCACACACAGGGTGCGGCGCGCCGAAAAGCCGTAGGACGCTGGCCAGGTGTCGCGTTCGAAGTCCACGATCCAGGGCGCGTCCTTCGCGCCAAAAAGCGTTTGCGAATAGAAGATGGCCTGCTCGAGAGTCTCCGCCGGCACGACCGAAGGGTCCAGGTGCACATAGTCGCGCGCGTCACTACTCGGCTGAGAGATATTCGGGCGCACGAGACTGAGTAGCTCCAGCACGCTCGGCACTCGCCAATCCCGCTCTCCCTCTAGCTCCAAGTCTGCACAATAGCGTTGCGCGTCGGCGAGATCGAAGCTCCCGTTACCCGGCTCTGACCACGCCGTACCGCCCGGAGGCGCAGGGGTCGCGCTTCGTTGCCAACGCAAGTTCGTTTTCAGGTCGAGGAACGTGGCGTCCTGTAAGGAATAGTGAGGGCCCATGGGTGACCCATCTGAAGCTTCAGCCACGCAGCGAACGTGGCTGTCGCCGAATCCGGAGCTGAGATCGCTCAAGTCAATGCTGGCCGCGGCGCCGCCATGAATCGGGCGGTGCCAGAATTGGGCGGCGGGCGTTTTCGGAAACGCGGCTGGACTAATCGCCGGAGAGACTCCTGAGTAGTCCAGGATCGACGCGAGCTCGATTCGGGTCGGCACCCGAAATCGCATGCCATCCAGGTTCAGATCATCACAGTACCGCCCTGCCGCCGCGTAGTCGACGAGTGCCGAGAAGCCAGCTTCCCAGACCAGTCCGGTTGTGTCGTCTTCTACCACGTCGCCGCGGCGGCTAAAGCTCGGCTGTCCGCTCGGGACGGGCCAAAGCGCCCAGTTCCGATCGGCAACGCAACGCCCGGCTTCACAACGATCCTCTGCCTCGCAGGCCAGGTTGCAGCGTCCGCAATGCTCATCAGACGACGAGACGTCGACGAGCGCTTGCGGGGGCGCCAAGCATCGCATCCACGTCGAAGGTGCAGGGGGGGCCTCCCCCTGACAACCCCAGCCACCGGCGGATGACGCCAGCACCGCCACCACCGCTAGCCTAGTTCGCCCCCGCTTCACGCACCGCATGTCTCCACCTACGGTGGACCGGCGCCATTTCTTCCCTCTCTGCTCTACCGCGCGCCATTCGCGCAGATTCATGACGAGCTCAGGTTGCTTTCTCGGACGGCCAGACCGGCTCCTGGCGCGAGAGCGGTGGCAGAAAGCGAGCAGCCCGGAGGGCGCCCGTCGTTCGTGTAGCGCGCTGCGTTGCTGAGCAGGTTGGAGATCACCTGACCGAGGCGCACGGGATCTCCATCGACGAGGAGCGGCGCGTCCAGAACGTCGACCATGAGTGGTGCCGCTTCTATTCGAAGAGGGGCCTCGGCATCTCGACCGCGTTGGCGACCACGTCCGCGAGGTCGATCCCACGCTTCTGGGTAGACGAAGTCGACGATGCGCTCCTGCCGTCTGATCGAAGACGCGGCGGAGAAGCGTGAGCTCGACGTCTAGCGCGTCGCGGCTCTCTTGCACCGCGAGCGCGCGCTTGCGGAGCTCGGCCTCGTGCCCGAGGCGCTGCGCCTCGGAAACTCGGAGCATTTCCGAACCCGTTGCCGGCCGTCGCGACGAGCTCTGCCCCGCTCATCGACTGGCTCTGGATGGTGCCAAAGTCGACGGGGAATCGGCGCAGGTCGAAATATCGAACGCGGTCACAGCGGAAGCCGTGCGAGAGCTTGCTGCCAGACGCCACGAGCTGCGAGGCGAAAGGGACGCCGCGGTCATCATTTAGGCCCCTCGCGCCCCAACCGGGCCGGGTAAGATCGCCAGGCACCCAGAAGCGGTGCGGCCGACGTCTTCACCACGATCCAGCGAGGAGCGACGTCGCATCGCGCACACGCGGGTCGCCGAGGCGAGAGGTCTGACCGGCGGCGGGTCTTCGTACGTCGGCAGCGATTCCCCTGGCTCCCCAGGCTGCTGTGGGACTGGCTGCGGCGGGTTGGGTGCGGGGCCCGGGTCAGGTTGTGGAGATGGCTTCGGCGTCGGATTCGGAGCGGGCTGAGTGGCGCGGAGGGGCAAGACGGCGGGCGGAAGTCGTTCCATAGCGGGTTGGGAGCAACATTCGAGCCGAAGCGGGTTGCTCCGAGCGCCCAAAGTCCGCGCAATCGTGGCGTCGATTGCGGAGCTTGCTTGGTACGAAATTCCGCAACTAGGCACCTACTCGCTCCGCTCAGCGTTGAGCAAAAGCGGGATCCATGATCCCGCTTTCTGCGCCCACGTATGGCGAGAAGACGTCAGTAAGACTCCAGACCGGCGGCGTCCGCGCCGAGCATAAGGGGTCTCCGATGAGGGAGCACCGACCCTTTCCGGGAGCAATGCCGCCGCGGAGACGGACCTAACCTAGTGAGCGAGCGCCGATTCGAAGTTCGCAGCGCCCTCGACGACGACGAGAGTGGCCCCCGCGACGCGACGACGCGATCCAGCAGGTGCGGTACCTCGTCGGGATACGCGCAACTGGTGGTCGGCAAGTAGCGCTGCTGGTGCCGGACTGGGCCCGACGAATGGTTCAGGGTCTGCCGAGAAAGCTCGCTCTCGGGAGAGTGCCGACGTGAGGGCACGCATGCTGCAGAGGTGCGGGCGTGGTCTCCCCCAACCATCCACCTCCTCCGTCTCCCGAGACTCAGTCACCAGGGCACGAGCCGCTCACAGCTGCCCTTCGGTCTCCACCGCAGACGGTCAGATCGCGGCGCTATCGTACTCGCCGTCGTGGCTACGAGGTGGCACTCGGCACCATCGGCGCCATCGGGGGCGGTGGACTCGGTTGGGTGACGGCTGGAGTCGAAGGACTCGTGATCGGCGTCCTCCTCGGAGCCGTTGCGGCGGCCCTGGCGGCCTGGGCCGTGCAAGGCCAGGAGCGCGAAAGCGCGGACCGCAACAGCCAGCTCGACGCAGAGATCGGAGTGGACGGCGGCGACATCGGCGCTCCGAACCTCGAGCATATACCGTCTCGGAGCCACCAGCCGTCGCGGGAGTCGAGCGGCGTTGGTGGCCCGGCGGGTTCGTCTCCCGCGTCGGGGCCGTTTCTCAAACCGCCGAGCTGAGGCGAGGGAGCGCCTGGCACGAGCTTTGCTGTGCCTCTTACTTCACCACGGAGGAAGTCGCATGACTAAGTGGCGAATTTGGATCGGCGTTCTAGTAGCAGGAGCGCTTTCAGCTTCAGCGAGCCGCACAGGCGCGGAGGCGCCCGCGTGCGTCGAAGTAGCGGCGGAGGCGCGTCTCGGTGCCGTCGGGTACGACCATATCGTCGCGCTCGTGAACACCTGTCGCAAGAACGCTCGCTGCGTCGTCGCGACCGATGTCAACCCCGAGGCCGTCACCGTGAACGTGGCGAGAAACTCACAGGTCGAGGTGGTGACGTTTCGAGGTTCACCCGCACGAACTTTTATTCCGCGGGTGACCTGCCGCATCACTTCGTGACCGCTCGGCGGCGATGCGTTGCGCGCGCAGGCGGCGCCCCGCTAGCGGCATCAGCTCGCCAGTGGTTCGCGATACGGTGATCGGGCTCGGCCGGCGGGCATTCACCGGGTGAGCGGGATCGGCTCGGCCTGCGACATCACGGTGAGCGGGATTGTGATCGTGATCGCGAAGATGATCGTGTCGTGAAGGATGATCGTGCACGCGATCACAATCACCGTCACAAGGCCGGAGGGAACCCGATCACGATCCCAGCCGCCGCAGGCGACTCACGATCACGTTCCCCTTCAAGACCACCAGTTCGCCAGCGAAGCCGGCGGCGATCCCCCTGCTCACCAGCAACACCAGCGACGCCGGCGGCGGCCCCACCAGGCCGCATCGCGGGGCGAAGCCCCGCGGCGGGCTCGGGATGCGGCGGGGTGGGCGGGTGGCTAGGGTACTCGTCGCCCGACGTCACCGATCCGGCCGTCCGTCGTCACCCAGCACATCCCTCACGTAGGCCTCCTTGATGAGCACCAGCCCCGCGGCCGTCAGCGGAGTGGCGACGATGACCCCGAGGCCCCCTGCGAGGGTTCCCATGATGACCTGCGCGATGAGGGTGACTGCAGGTGGGAGAGACACCAATTTCTTTTGCAAGAGCGGAGTCAGGACGTAGCTCTCCACCGTTTGAATACCCACGTATAGCCCAGCCACCCAGAGCGCGGTCGTCGACCCCTGTAGCAGCGCCAGGAGGATGGCCGGAATCACGGAGAGAATGGGCCCCAAATTGGGGATGAAAGTGAGGACGGCCGCCAGCAGCGAGAGGACGACCGCGAGGGGGATGCCCAGCAGCGCAAGCCCAACCCAAGTGGCAATGCCGACGAGAGCCATGGACGCCATCTTACCGACCATCCACATCTGTAGTGTGTGCGCCATGAGAGAGAGGATTTCGCCGGCGCGCGCGCGTCTCCCGGTCGGCATTAAGCGCAAGAAGCCGCGACGGTACAAGTCAGGGTCGAACGCGGTGAACAACCCGACGAACAAGATGACGACGAGACTGCCGAAGCCACCCAAGGCCGCAGAGATGGCGCCGCCAGCCTGGGACCAAGTCTCGCGGCGCGCGAGGGCGCCATCGGCGTGGCGAGCTCGCTCCAGTACGGCACGAGCCCAAGAAAAGCGTTGGAGAGGCTCCGCCGCTTTGTCGAGCGCGCGGGGCAGCGTCGTCATCAGCTCGTCGAGCTGACTCGATATGGACGGAGCCGCAAGCCACGCCGTCACTCCGGCGGCTCCGACGAGCACCACGCAGAAAGCGCCAACGGCTACTGGCCGGGGCAGGCCCGTTCTTCGCGCTATCCACCTGCCAGCACCGTGGAAAAATAGGCCGAGGAGGACGCCCGAGAAGCACAGCAGAAGAACGTCCAGAATGCTGCCGAGCAACCAAAGCCCCAACGCAATCGCGGCAACGGTCGCAAGCACCGTCACCGGCTTGGCAACCCCGCGCGCGGCTTCTTCGCGATCCGGCATTTGCAAAGCGTACACGTCTTGCGCCCGCAGGACCTCCTACCTCACGGCGAATACCGAGTCGATTGGCGGCCTTCGTCTATGCACCACGGGAGAGCTGCCGTAGTCGTCTTCCGCGCTGAGCGCTTTTGCGCCATGCACGGCGGTTCGTGCACAAGCGCCGCGGCGTTGTACGACGAGGCGCATCGCGCTCACCATCCGGGTCGTGAGCGGCTTCGTCATCTTCACGAATGCTGCTCTCGTCCTCGGCTTGGAGCGAAGAGCATCGCCCTTTGGCCCTCACCTTCGTCACCACCGGCTTGACGCGGGAGCGCGGTACCAGCACCGCGCTGCAGGGCATGATGCAAGTATCCTTGCTGTGCGCCTTCTTGGTGCTGTCTTTCGCGCCTTAGGTAGCGGGGGCGGTGGTCCGACGCCCCTGCCCGAGGACGGCGCCTCAGCTTGGTCGCAAGCTCTCGAGCAGTCGAGCCCAGCTCTGCCCATGGTCGATGTGGAGCTCGCGGGCAACTTCTTCTAGCGCCAGCTCCTCCTCGGCCGAAACGCCTTCCGGAGCGTCGAGTACCCGCCCCGTGCTGCGAGCGATTTGCTCGGCGAACGCGAGCAGCCCTGGCAACTCCGAAAAGTCGACGCCCATGTCGTCCTGAGCTTGGGCCAGGAACAGCACGTCCCGGAGTCCCTCCGCGATGTACTCGTGCGTCGGCCGTTCTTCGAGCCACTTCTGGAGTAGCGCGGAGCCGGCCGCGCTCAGCTCGTAACGTTCCACCGCGAAGGCGTGGATGCGCTCCTTCTGCACGCGCTCCATTTTGCCGTCGGCCCAGGCAACGTAGACGAGGGGCAGTATTTTCAGGATTCGATAGTCGGAGGGCTGGATTCCCAATCGATTCAGCGAGTGCTTTAGCTTGTCGATTTCCATGGTGCTTCGTCCTCCGAGTGGCTTGGTAGCAATTTGCTGGCCAGCCCTCCTTCCGTTCCGAAGTGGACCATGGCGGGTTGTCGTTGCACGTCAAACCGACGACCTGCCCGGGATTCTGCACAAAATTTCGCCGCCTACGCGCCGCATGGGACGCCGTTGGTCAGCGCGACAGAAAAGACTGTTTGGACACAAAGCACCGTACGATTCTGCTCTTTCCCCGCGCGCGCGGAGGTGCCACGGTATCAGCGGATGAAACACGAGCTCGACGAGCTCGTCGGACAAATCAACGGAGCATACGGCTCGATGGACTGGGTGCCCATCCTGTACCGCTACCGACCGCTGGCTTTCACGGAGCTGCTAGCCCTTTACAGTATCGCTCCGATCGCCCTGATCACGCCCCTGGGCGACGGTATGAACATGGTCGCCAAAGAGTACCTGGCGAGTAAGCCGGACGGCATGGCGGTGCTGATCTTAAGCGAGATGGCGGGCGCAGCGCGCGAGTTGGGGGAGGCCGTCCTCATCAACCCAAATCACCGTAAGGAGATCGCCGAGGCGCTGCACGAGGCGGTGCAGATGTCGCCGGAGGAGCAGCTGCGCCGCAACCGACCCATGCAGGACCGCCTGCGCAGCTACGACGACAAGCGCTGGGTCAGCAATTTTTTGGGCTCCCTTTCGCGCGTCAAGGGACGACAGGGAAAGCTGGCGACGCATCATCTGGCGGGCGCGCTCCGCGACTCGTTTTCGACGGCATATCACGGAGCGCGACGCCGACTGATCCTCTTGGACTACGACGGCACGCTGGTCCCGTTCCATTCGCAGCCTCACCTGGCCGCCCCCGACGCCTTGCTCTTGCTCGAGCGCCTCACGCACAACGAGCGGAACCACGTGTTCATCATCAGCGGGCGGGACCGCGAGACCCTCGACGAGTGGTCTGGACAAGCTCCTCCTGATGCAGCCTAGGGTGACCACGGTACCGGGCGAGACCTTCGAGCTTCGCCTGACTCGCGGCACTTGCCCGGGCCCAGAAGCAGCCCCGGCCTCGGGGGAAGACGCCACCGTCGTTGCTCCGGCGAAGACGCCCTGAGTGGTGAGCCCCCGCGGCGACGCCGGTTTGGTTTGCACGAACGGGCCAACTCGGCTGCGCCGCCCTCGGCGGGGGCGAGCTGGACACTCGCGGAGCGACGGCCTCCTGCGCAAACCGTTTTCCCTCAAGCACATGGACGCTAGGTAGAAATCTTGGCCAGCGGCTTGTCAGCTTTCTCGCAGGCCTTTCTGCAAGATTCCATCTCCAGCTACGAAGAGCTGGAGGCCCTGCTGCTACTGGTCCGACAGCAAGACCGCAGCTGGACGGCCGGCGAATTGGCGGACGCACTGGAAGTGGAGCCAACCGACCTCACGCCCGCCCTGGAGCGCCTCGAGTCCACTGCTGGAGGTCGAGAAAAGCGGCGAGCAACGTCGGCTCCGGTACGCTCCCCAAAGGCAAGCTCTTGCCGCAGGTCGTCGAAGAGCTCGCGGGCCACTTACTCGGAGCAGCGGCTCGCCATCATTCAGATCATGAGCGCCAATTCGCTCGCGCGCGTTCGGAGCGCGGCCATCCGAAGCCTCGCCGACGGTTGCGATCGCATTCTGTCTGCTGGGTGCAAATTGGCCGTCGCATCGATCGCGGTTCCTCTCGCGCCGCACGCACGAGCTACGCATCGCGGCGTTCCGTGATCGCGCTGGTGGTGGTAGACAAAAACCGTCGTGGTCCAGGCCCGTCGCGATGACCCGCGGCGGATGAATCTCCTCGAGCCGGACGCGCCAGGGTCCGGGCGGATGGGCTTGCGCGTGCGTGGGAGTTCTGGCTCTATGTGAGCCACGTGCGTCAGCCCCGAACCAAGGCGCTCACCCCCGTCCCTCCGGCCAGCGAATCGCTCGGCGACGCGCTGGCGTTCATGCAGGTGCTATGGGCGCTCGCGCATGGGCTCGAGTCATCATCCAAGCGGATGCACGCGGAGTTGGGGGTCACGGGCCCCCAGCGTCTCGTCCTACGCATCGTAGGGCATCACGGGCGCATCGCTGCGGGTCAGCTCGCGGAGGTCTTGCACGTTCACCCGAGCTCGCTCACCGGGATCCTGAAGCGCCTCGAGGAAGCAGAGCTGCTGCGACGCGAGAGCGACCCGTTCGATCGGAGGCGGGCCCTCCTCGCGCTGACCAAGCGGGGTCAGCGCTTGAACGATCAGCGAGACGGCACGATCGAGTCGGTCGTCGCGGGAGCGCTGACCAAGGTGTCGAAGGAGCGGGTGAGCGTCACGAAAGCCGTCCTCGGCTCGGTCGCGCTCGCGCTCGCGGCCGCGGCCGAGCGAACCTCCGAGCGGTGAGGCGAAACGGCAGCTGGGCCGGTGGGGCGCTGCGCTTCGACTCCAAGCATCTGCGTGGGACGTCTCGTCGCCTGGCATGGATAACGCTCGTACGTTGACACGGAGAGTCGCCGGGCTTCGAGCCTGGGCCCGCGCTTCGAGCTCAGAGTTGCACCCACCGAGTCCCAGAGGTTGTTCGCGCTCACTCGAGCGCCGAGTCGCCGAAGGCGAGGAAGTGGGCGCGGTCGAAGCGGGTCTTTTCTCGAGCGTTGACGATCTTCTTGATGAGCTCGGGGATCGCGCGCAGCTGGCTGGGGTTGGTCTGGTAGACCACGCCGAGCTTGAAGACGATCCGTCGCTCGTTCATTCGCTTGTAGTTGCGGAGGCGGCTCTGCAGCAGGTCGTTGTTCGAAAAGACGATTTGCTCGCCGCCCAGGGAGCGCACGCGCGTCGTTTTCACGCCGATTTCTTCGATGCTGCCCATGAAGTCTCCGACGACAACGAAGTCCCCCACGACGAACGGCTTGTCCAGCAGGATGGAGAATGACGCGAACAGATCCCCGAGTATGTTCTGCGTGGCGAGCGCCACCGCCACGCCACCGACACCCAAACCAGCGATGAGGGCGCTCACGTCCACCCCCAGATTGGCGAGGGCGACGAGCACCAAGATCGACCAAATCAGAACACGCCCCCCGAACGCTGCCATGCGAGCGACGCCGGCTCGCCCTGCGTCCGTCTGACCCCCGCTCACGGCGACGAAGCGCCGTTCTACCAGCCCACGAAGCGCGATCGAACCCCAGATCCCCGCCTGCAAGAGGCACATGAGGAGAGCCACGACGCGCGCCAACCGCTCCACGGGCGGCGCCAAAGGCACGAAGAGCAGGGCGAGAAGCATCGCCACCGCGAGAGTGAAGACACCAGAGGTGCGGTTCGCCATCTCGGCGAGCACGTCGTCGACCCGTCCCGGCGAGGCGGCGGCGAAGCGCGTTAATCGGCGGGCCAAACGAGATTTGATGGCAGACAAGATGACGACGAGGACCGCCACCAGCGCCAGCGCTAGCGCGCGGCGGAGCCAGACGTCCGCTCCGCCAATCGACCGCAGCAAAACTTCCAAAGACATCGAGCAGCCTTTCGGACGGCAAACATCGCCGCAGCTTGAGCTCTGGCGTGACGTAGATCCGAGGCCGAAGTCGTCGACGGGTGGGAGCCCGGCCTTGGAAAGAGCTCACCGCCGGGGGGCACGACCCGGCACGCATACGGTTCGGAACCGGCATCGTCAAGAGACTCATTTAGTTTGAGCTGCAACTGTTCGGTACGTTTCTGGAGTGCCTCGCGCAGGTTCCTTTCGCCGGAGTTCGGGGCATCAACGACGCCGCCGCGGGCGGAAATGCAGGACTGTTGCCATCTGGCGTGAGCTCGGAGAAGCCGCCCGCGCCCGCGCCCGTCCCTGCGAGTCGAAGTGAAACGCTTCGTCCAAGAAAAATTCGGGAACACATCCTGCTAGATAGCGGCGATGACGCGTCTACGGAGACGAGAGCGGCTCGAGCTCGCGGCGTTCCTGGAGGGCGCGGCCCAACCATGAAGTCGTTGCTGTGGGGCCGCCATGGTGCCGCCATCAAGCGAGCGGCCAAAACGGTGTACTACCTGGTCGATGAAGCCGTGGACGGATACTCGAGGGACCGCGCGGAGATGGTGGCGGCTGGCTTGGCCTTTTACACCCTGTTGTCGATGGCGCCCCTCATCATCATCGCGGTCGCGATCGCGGGGACGCTCTTGGGCGAGGGCCGGGCTCGAGACGAAGCCTTGCGCTTGGTGACGGAGAACATGGGAGTCAACGCGGCCGGAGTAGTGGATGAGTGGGTTCAACAAGCCTCCGACTCGGGGGGAGTCGCGTCCATCCTAGGCTTCGTGCTCCTGCTCTACACGGCGTCTCGTCTCGGTGAGCAGCTCCGCGCTGGACTGAACCAAGTCTGGAACGTGGACGCGCCTCCTTCGCGCGGCTTGAAGGCGACGGTACGGTACTACGTGAAGCGCCGACTTTTCGCCTTTCTCCTCGTCTTGGCGTCGGGCCCCGTCCTCCTCTTGGTGTTTTTATCGCGGGCGCTCTTGAGTGGATTTTACGACGCGCTCTTCGCGGACACGGCCCTCGCTGGACCGCTCGTGCAACTGAGCCAGCTCGCCTTCTCGTTGGTGCTCGTGGGAGCCATGTCGGGGATCGTCTTCAAGGTCGTCCCGGATACGCCAGTGGGAGTGCGGAGCGCCATGCTCGGAGGCGCGGTCACTTCCGTCCTGTTCAACGTCGGCAATGCGCTGGTGGGACTGTACCTCGGTCGAGCCTCGGTAGCTCAAACGTACGGCGCGGCCGGCTCGGCCGTCGTGGTGCTCTTGTGGTTGTACTTCTCTTCGCAGATCTTCCTGTTCGGGGCCGAGCTCACGCAAGCCTACGATCGGCGGTACGGTACGGAGGTCCTCGATTCGACTCCGGCGTCCGCCGCTGTCGGGCCTTGTCCCCGGCAGGAGTAATTACCTGCGCTTGCAGCTCGCGCCCGAGTTGACCATCGACCTCGGCGCGCTGATCAAAAAGCCTGGAGAGGTGATGCAGCGCCCGCGCCGCGCGCTCAATCGACATGCCGAAAATCGTCGACCACGATGCTACGGCCTCGCGGTGTCCACGAGTGCTAATAAACAGCATGTCGACTCCTCCTCTCGGCTAAACCCATGTTTCCTCCGAGCCCTCTGCGGACGGCGTAAAGGAGCCCCCCAGTCCTGCCGGCGTCGTGCAGCGGCAGTGGCGCTGGCTTCTCCCCCTGCTCGGCCCCGCGCTCGTGGCACTGGCGTAAGACCGGCGACCGTCAGCGTGTACGACGTCCTCTGTGCGTGCCATGTGAGTCGACCCTTTCTCCGTGCCCGAGGGGGCACGATCCGTTCGATGCAATCGTGAAGCTCGGAAGCCCGCGTGACCTCGAGCAAGAACGCTCGGCGCCGCTCGAGCAATTCCGTTCGCCCGGCGCCCCGCGCGGTCAAGGTGACACGCTGCCGCGCCGCACCTCGACGCGGCGGTCCGTCGCCCAACTGCTCTCTTCGGTTCCGGTGGCAACGCTCTCCCCGCGCGACTCCACGCGAATGCGATCGGAGCCGAGGCCCTTGGACGCGAGGTAGTCGCGAGCGGCCTCCGCTCGCTTCTTGCCGAGCTCGAGATTGTAGTCCTCGCTACCTCGCGGATCGGCATGGCCGATGATGGTGATGGACTCTCCCTTCATCGGGCCTTCCGTCAAGCAGGTCGCGACCGCGTCCAGGATGTTCTTCCCCCGGGGCCGCAAGTCGGCTTGATCGTAGTCGAATTTTGGCGCTTTCTCCTCGTCGTTGGGCAAACGACACGTGGTGCGGACCGCTTCTTCCACGATGATGTAGTTGTACGGCTCCGGCTTCGGGGGCGGCGGGGCCGCTTCTGCGGAAGCAGGCGTCATCGCCGCGCTCTCGTCGGGGGTCCGAACGGGCGTGTCTTTCGAACAGCCTACGACCATGCAGCAGGCCAGGCATATTACCTTCACCGTCACACTGTGGGCAGTTTTCATCATCGACCTTCTTTCTGTAACTGAATCGGTTCTCGTGCGATCAAGGAGTGGATCCGTCGTTCGTGGCGGCGGCCGTCGGCGGCGACGCCAAGCCCTGCGGGTTGCTCACGGTGCGGGACAGCAGACTCAAGGCGGCGGCCGCCTCGTCGACGCTGAGCCGTTGATTGCGGTCGCCGTCAGCGAGGTCGAAGGCCTTGCGGAGCGGCGCCTCCACCAGCTGCTTCATCTCCTCGTACTTCAGCGTGCCGTCGCGGTCGGCATCCATCGTGTCGAAAGCGATGCGACCGGCGGCGCGTAAGCCCTCACGACTCGCCATGCGCGCTTCCTCGACGCCGATGGATCCGCTCTTGTTCTTGTCTGCGAAGCCGAAAAGGTCGTCCACCAGCGCCTTGGCGGCCGTCCGCACCTCGGCCAGGCTGAGCGGCTTTCCGTACTCCATGTCGGCGCTGCCGAGCGACAACGTGAACGTCTTCTGGCCGGAGGCGCGCGCCGCCATGACGATGGCCTCCAGCTCCGGGAAGCGCTGGACCAAGTCTTTTCGTACTTCTCGGCCCTCCTCCGGAGTGACGGTGCCATCGCCGTTGGCGTCGGCCCTGAAGAAGGCCCCGCCCAGGGTGAAGTTGGCCAGACCCGTCGCTTCTTCCCGCGAGACCTCGCCGTCACCGTTGGTGTCGGCCAGCTTGGCCATTCGGTCGATGGCTGCGTTCACGGGCGCGGTCGGCTCGCACGTCGCAATGCGGCCAGACAAAACATTAACATTGAGATACTTTTCACGTGCGGTCTCCGTTGTAAGGCGCTGCTCGGCGCGTGTAGCGAGAGTCGCTGCAGCATCCGTGCCCTGTGCGTTCCTCAGTGGGTCACTGGCGGCCAGTCGGAGGGTGGATCGAAGATGACGCTGCTCTGGTCGTGAGAGAATTGCACCCCGAGGGAGAACCCTCGGTAGTTGGCGCGAAGTGCGCCATTCCGGTGACCTCCGCGGAGGGACGCGCTGCCCCAGATGCGGGCTTCTTTGGCCCGCAGCTCGAGGTCGTCGAATGTCCACGTCTGCTCACCGTAGGCCACGCGCGAGTGGAGCTCGAACGTGGCTCCTTTCAGTCCCGAAAGCGCGAAAACCAAGGCCTCTGGCGCACGCAGCTGCTCGATGAGCGCGACCGCGTCATCGCCATTCAGCTGTGCTCGGCCATGCCCGGAGCAACCAGTCGGCGAGCAAGAGGCGCTGCGCACGGACAGCTCTCCTGTCAGAGACTGTTCCCCGAAGCGCCACGAGGTGGCGCGTACGTTGCCATCGGCCACTTCGAGGCGTCGTTCGCCCACGTCGTACCCAAGCTCCAGCATGCCCGTCACGGGCTCTTGCGCCACGAGCCCCCAGGAAGGCAACGATAGCGACCGCAACGTGAAGCGAGCGACGTTACGCGGTGCACTCCTGCGAGCCGGGATCGTTATGATCAACGTCACGCCCGAGCCATCGGCCAACTCTCGTTCGTTTTGTTTGAGCATCAACTTTTCTGACTCGATCCGCGCGTCCAGTCCATTTTGTACGCTTTCGATGCGGACGTGAAGCGGACCACGCAGGGACAGGCCCGCCCACTCCACCTCCCGAACCTCCAGGGCGACATTTGTAGGCGCGACCCGGCCCCAGAGCAGACTACGGGGTTTCACCGTCGCGGTGGCCCGCGTCACCCTCGCGCTCCACGTGGCCCGATCGCAATCGTACAGAAGGGCATCTTTAACGGAAAAGTGACCAGGCCAGCCAACTTCTGCGGCGCCGTACTCGAGCGAGCAGCCGAGCTCGGCGGCCTGCTCACGCAGCCAGCGGTGGAGCTCGCGCTGGCCATACCACCGGTAAACGGCCCCGCTGAGCAGCCCGAGGGCGATGACGGCGAACGTGACGCGTAGGAATCTGGCAAACATTCTCGCCTCGCTAGCCCCGGGGATGCCCTCGGCTCGGCTAGGTTGTTTGAGCTCTAACTAATCTATTGACGGTGCACGATCCGATCCGGACGGCGCGCCCCGCTGCGTAGGTCCCGTCGCGGGTGCGGCGACGGGAGAAGCGCGATCGTCAGACGACGTGTCGCGGGCTAGCCCTTCTGCAAGCTCAGGACCTTCCCGCAACTTCAGTTTACAGGCCGTCGTGTCCTGCGGTCGACGACGTCATGTCCACTAGGGCAGACCTCACCTGCTGTCCCGCGATTCTCGGCAGAAGTGATACCGAGATGGTGGGCACGAGCGCTGACAGTTCGGGCGCTAACCAGCTGCAACCGTGCGTCTTCGCGGTTGTTCAAGTCAGCAGCAGCTACGCTAGCGGGACTCCGTGGACAAGAACTTTGCGAGAAGGATGCTGATCACCTGCGCAAGCAGTCGCAACGCTGAGAGCGGCTATCCCCCTCCGCTGCGGTCGGGCGAGCACGCGTGCGCTACGCTGCGTCGACCCGGCCTTGGCCTGCGCGCGCCGACCCGCCGCCCGCTGTCGTTCAGGTGAAAACGACGCCGCGGACGTGCCTCGCGCGCGCTCGCTTCTTCTTGCGGCGCGCGGCCGACTCGCGAGAGGCCCACACGGAGTGCCGCGCCGGCGAAGGTTGCAGCGTCGGCCGAGGGCCTCTGCGCGCGGCACACCGTCTGCGCGGGGGAGGCAGCAGGCGGGCGGGTGGGCAGCTCCGTCCCTCGCTCGGTATACCGAGCGGCATAGGGAACTCTTGCGCCGGTTTGGCTGCGTTGTGGCGACCCCTCAACGCGACGAAGCCTCCCCACGTTGCCGGCTCGGTCCCGTTCGATCGGATTCGTCCCTTTCGCGCCTTCACCTTGCTCGACCTGCGCGAGTAACGTGCGCCTGAGCGCGTGGCTTGCAAGCGTGCCGCGAACCGCGGCGGGAGGCCCCGTCACGGGAAACGTAGAAAACAGATCGCCGTCGACCGAAGGTTCGAGCGCGCGTAGACTCTAAGCATGTGGCGGAGATGTCCCATACGGCGTCGGCCATCCTGCTGCGCTGGGAGGGCTCGCACCTGAGTTATCCATTCGCCAGCTCCAAGCTTCGGCAGCGAATCCATCCGGATTTCTAGCGTCATCGCGGCGGTTCGTCGGACTGCCCGGCTTGCGAGGCTTCCTCGGCCGGGGTATGGCCGTGGGCAAGATGGGCGCTCATCCGAAGGGCTGTGGGGACTAGTCGTGGCCCACGTGCCGACCCTGCCGGAATTCATGCTCCATGGCGGCGCCCTGAGCCCGGGCGAAATCGTCGCCAACAAGTACCTCATCGACTCGATCGTGGGAGCGGGCGGCATGGGCATCGTCTACCTGGCTCGCCACCTGCAGCTCGGGGGCCGACTCGCGCTCAAGTTCTTGTCGGCGCAGTGTCTAGATAGCCCGGAGGGGATCGAGAGGTTTCGGCGCGAGGCGCAGGCGGCGGCACGGCTCGACAGCGAGCACGTCGTGCGCGTGTTCGACGTAGGCACGCACACCAACGGTCTGCCCTACATGGTAATGGAGTACCTGGAGGGGCGGGACCTCGGCCGCATCATCCAGGACTCCGGCTCCCTCCCGATCGATGTCACGGCGAGCCTCTTGGTTCAGACGTGTAGCGCGCTGGACGAAGCGCATCGGCACGGAATCATTCATCGTGACTTGAAGCCGTCCAACTTGTTTTGCATTCGTCGTTCAGACGGCTCGTTGTCAATCAAGGTCGTAGATTTCGGCATCTCCAAGGTGTCGGGGGACGCGGCAGGCCTGGAGAACGGCATCACCATCACCGGCCACGTCATCGGCTCACCCAGCTACATGTCCCCCGAGCAGATGAAGACGCCCAACCGCATCGACAATCGCAGCGACATCTGGCAGCTCGGCGTCGTGCTCTACGAGTGTTTGACGGGCAAGTTGCCGTTCCCGGCCAGCACTTACGCCGAGATTTGTCTCAAGGTGCATCAGGAGACGCACCTGCCCGTCATCGCCCACGGCATCGAGGTGCCGCCGGGTCTACAAGCCATCATCGACACCTGCCTCGCCAAAGAGGCGGCGCTGCGCTTCCAAACCGCTCGTGATCTAGCTGCGGCTCTGCGTCACTTCGCCCCGCACGTGCCGCTGCCAAGCATGCCCTTCTTATCGACGGCAGACTCCGCCGCTCCGGGAGCGGTGAGCAAAGGCTCCGGCCCGGCGAAAGCATCGAACAGGCGCGGGCCGGGGAGCGGCACGGAGCCCGCGTGGGCCCACTCGCAGCCTGCCCCCAGCACCCGTTGGCGCCTGCCGCTGGGGTTGAGTGCGCTGGCCTTGGTAGCCGCCAGCACTGTCACTTGGCTGGTCTTTCGTCACGACGCCGGAGGCCAGCCGGTCGCCGCCGACGCCGACGTGAAAGCTTCACCCACAGCGGCGGCCGCCGCTCCCGAAGTGGTGGTCGAGAAGCCTGCAGCTTCGGAAGCGAGCTCTGATGTCGGTGCAGACTCAATGCCAGTGGTGACACCGAAAGCTTCGGCCGTGTCCGCGCCCGTTCGCACAGGCGCTCCCCTCGGCAATCCCACTCCGCCAGTCGTCACCCCGGCCGCGACTCCTTTCAAAGATAGCAAACCCGCGCCCAAGACCGCTCCCACGCGCCCCCCCACTGAACGAGACCCCAAAAGCTCTGTCTGGACCCGATGAGACTCCTCCTGCTCCGCACCGTGCCCCGCCGCACGCTCCCTGTTCTGGCGCTGGTGGCTTTCGCCACGCTCTGCAACACCTCCGGCGCTTGGGCCCAAGCCACTCCGCCGAGTCGAGTGCAGCCGGCCCCTGACGACGCGCAGCGCGCCAAGCAGGTGGAAGCCGAGCAGCTCTTCCTGCGCGCCGCCGCGCGCATCGACATCAAAGACTACGAGGTGGCGAGCACGCTTTTGGAACGCAGCCAGGCGCTCGATCCCAGCAGCGGCACTCTGCTCAATCTAGGCGAGTGTTACGAACAGCGCGGCTTGACCGCATCCGCCTACGCCGCATTCTCAGCGGCGCGCGAGCTGGCCGTCCAAACGGGACGAACGGACCGCGCAGAGGTCGCCGAGGTGCGCGCCAAGCGGCTCCTGCCCACTCTGCGTCGCCTCACCATCATCTCGCCCAGCTCTCCGCCCCCGAGCTTGGTGATCAAGCTCGATGGAAAGCCCGTCGAGCGCGATAAATGGAACCAGCCGGTGCCCATCGATCCGGGGGTGCACCACCTGGAGGCCACCGCAGATGCGCAACCGGCATACGATACGCGTGTACCGGCGCCGGAGCCCGGTGCCGTGGCCACCGTATCGATTCCGCCCTGGACCTCCGCCCCGGGTTCGATGCCGATGAGCGAGCGCGGTATCGACGGACAACGCGTCGCGGCCATCGCTAGCGGCATCGTGGGCGTGGCGGGCCTCGCCACCGGCACCGTGTTCGGCCTGCGCTCCCAGTCGAAGCATCGAGAGTCCGACGAGCATTGCGGACCCACTGGCTGTCGCGATGCAGAGGGCGTCGCGCTCATGGATAACGCACGCAGCGCCGGCAATGTCTCCACCGTGAGCTTCGTGGTGGGCGGCGTGGCGTGCGCAGCGGCGGCCGTCCTTTGGTTTGCTCCGCCGTTCGGAAAAGGCAAGGCCGCGCAGATTGGCCTCGGGCCGGGGGCGATTCGCGTCGCAGGTCAATGGTGAAGGTCGAACGGGAAAAGGGAGCGAAGATGCTGTCGAGCAAGCAGCGAAGTTTCTGGGTTCTACGGACGCTGAGCGCCGTCACGATGCTGTCCGCGTGCAACCTCATCCTCGACAACGACCCACGAAGCCTGGATCCGGGAGCGGGCGGAGAGTCGGCGGTCGGCGGCCACAACGAGGCAGTCGGGGGCAGCACGAGCAGCGGCCGCGGCGGCACTCAGGCAGAGTCCGGCAGCCCGAGCCATGAGCGGGGCGGAGAAGCCGGAGCCGGCGGCGAAGCAGAAGCCGGTGGACGCTCCGGAGCAGGCGCGCCCAGCTCCGGTTGCGGCGCCGCGAATACGAGCGAGCCCGGCTGTGAGCCGCCGGGCACGGAATGTACGCCGGGTAAAACCGCGTCCCGAAGCATCCTGTGCGGCGCTTGCATGACAGGTACGCAAGCTCAAACGAGAACCTGCACCGGCGCCGGCACGTGGGGACCGTGGGACACGAGTGCGCCGTGCATGGGCGTCACCGCAGCCTGCAGCCCCGGAACACCCGAAACCCGCTCGGTCTCCTGCCCTTGCTCCGGCACCAAGACGCAGAGTCGAGCCTGCTCGGCGACTTGCACCTGGGGAAACTGGTCGGATACGAGCAGCTGCGACCTGACTTGCTGCAGCGAAATCGTCTATTGCGACACGCCGGACAACATTGCCAAAAACCGCGGCACCTGGTGTCAAAAGCAGGACGCGGATTGCTCGAGCGCAGAGGTCGACGCAGACTGCAATGCGATCATCAAGGACGTGTGCGGCTCGGTCGTCAATCCGCTCTTCATCGAGCATTGAGTCGGATACCGCCCCTCCGCCCGCGCTCCGCGCGGCCGCCCTCAACACGCTCCTGGCGTCCCGACCTTCGCCACTTGGCGCGAAGGCATCCCCCTCGACATCGCCACCTGGCTCACGCCCGCCGTCGCGCCCAAGCGAGCCTCCCCCAGAGTCAGCTTCCACAACATCCCGATAATGCGCTTCAACAGCGCCACCGCCTTCTCCGCATCCCCTCCACCCACAATTCCCCAAGCCCTGCAACCCGCACCGCCGCCAGCGTCTCGCCCGCGCTCCCCGCCGCCGTAAAGTACCGCGCCCGCCCACGATGACAGCCTGGTAATTTCCGCAAGTTCGTACGAGTCAATTGTGGGGCGGCGTACGATGTCACAACTGCCTTCAACACCTGGCGCTAGCGACGTCGCGACCCTCTTCGTGCTCGCTCGTCGCTGAGCAGCTGGCACGCTCCCGCGATCCAAAGGACCAAGACCACGGGCACGAGCAGCAGGCCAATCAAACCCAGCCACCCCACCATAAGAGGCCCGGTGATGAGCGCGCTAAACGCCCAGGTGCTGGCATAGATGAAAGCGAGGCCGCTACCGCAAGCGGTCAGCACCAAGCCCGAGCGACGCCGTGGCGTGTCCATCAATTCACGTTCCGGCTACCGCAACCCGAGTTGATTCCGAGCCCACGCCGTGACGGTCTCCAATACGAATTCAAGCGCCTCTTCGGCGCTGTCGAATTCACGAGGAGCACTGAGCGAGGGCGGAACTGCCGCGAACTCTTTCCAGATCCGCTCGTCAGCGCCGAAGCTCGAGGGCTCGCCGCCGGTTTGGGGGAACGTCGGCTTGATCCGAAAAAATTCAAGCTGAGAGAGTCGAGCCCGGAAGCGGCCGGGTACGTTCACGCTCTCAAAAAGCTCGAGACGCATCGTGGCCGCCTCGAGCCCTGCATCGGCATCCTCCGTCGGAAGCTCGAGCTCGAACTCCAAGGTCTTCACCAGCGCAAACGCGGATGCCTCGATCCGTTGCCTCAGGCCGGCCACCATCCCTTCATCTTTTAGTGCAGATGCACCGCAGAGCGCGAGGTCTTCGCACATGGCGGCACACATCTGCGCGCCCGAGCCGCCGCAGGCATTTCTGCAGCCGCCGCAGGCATTTCTGCAGCCGTCGCGGCAGCTATCCTTGACGCGAGGACAGCACTTACAACACACGTGTCGCCGCTGGTGCAAGGCGGCGACCGTTATGTGGCCCGCGCCACATAACGGTCTTCTTCAGCAAGGACAGCGCCTACAACCTGTACCAGGCGTACGACGCGCGCTAACTGGATCGAGACTGATTCGGTCATCGGCATGATAGTCGCGCGGGAGCAGTGTCGCAGGGCCGCGCAGCATCATGATCGCCGGAATCGCCGTGACTTCACTTGCTACAGCCGCTAAGCTTCGCCAGGGAAGACGCAACCAACTGCGGCGTGAACAGAGGAAGTTGATGAGGGCTCAAATTTACTGGGCGCCGCTGCTGGTGGTCCTAGCGGGGTGCGGTGGGAAGTCGGGCCGCAACGAAGGTCCTGGAGCGGGTCCGGACGGCGTTAGCGGCGGAGGTGCCGGAGGCGGCATGACCTCTACAGGTGGTGGCGTGCCCATTCCACCGGGGGCTGGCGGGGGTTCTGCCATCGCCACTGGCGTCATCTGTGACACCAATGGCGCTAGCTGCAGCATCAATGGGGATTCCTGCCGACTCGTCGGAGCTTCGTCCGAAGCAGCCAGTCGCTACGGCTATTGTACTCACACATGCGACCCGAACGAGCCGGGCGCGTGTGGTAACGAGGCCGGCTGCGTGCGCGTGGGGGCCGAGGACATTTGCGTGGCTCTGTGTCCCAATGATGAGCTGGGGCATTGTGGAGCCGGCTCTCGCTGCCGCGACATGGACGACGGCTCGTCCGTTTGCTACCCGCAGTGTACCGGCGACGAAGATTGCTCTGTTGGCGCCTGTGACTTCGCGACGGGCCTCTGCTCCGCCAGTGTTTCGATAGGAAGCTTTCCAGTCGGTGCGCCCTGTCAAGATGCCGAAGTTGGGCTTTGCGACAAGGTCTGCGGCGAGCCGCTCGAGAACTTTTCGATCTGCACGGGGCCGTGCAACCAAGGAACGTTCGACACATGCCCACTATGTCTGAACGGTGCCGGCGCGTTCAAGACCGGTGCGCCGGGCGCTTGCTTCCAGCCCTGCAGCTGCGACGACGATTGCTTTCACCCCGACGCGATCTGCGACCCGTTCACTGGCCGCGAAGAGCAGGGCAAGACCATCTTCAGCTTTACTACTGGCGTGTGCCTACCGCGCAGCGCAATGCCTGCGTCCAAGGGGATCCAATGTCGTTGAGCAGCGTTGCAACAATCGCAATCTTGGCCTCCGCTTTCGCTTGCACGCGCGCACCGAGCGAAGCGCTGGACACGCGGCTTAGCTCTCCGGTGCCATCTGACGCGCCGAGCCTCGCCGTCGATACCCGTGCCTGCAGCGACGCTTATGTACAGACGAACGCTGCGATGGCGAACATGCCGAAGGATCTCGATACCGGTCAGTTTCCGCCGCTCAAGCCGGCGCCACGCGAAGTCTTCATGCGCGACTGTCTGCGTCTGCCGCCCCTAGTACAGAAGTGCCTCGGCTTCGGCTACACGGCTGAGCACATGTCCGAGTGTGAGGCCGCGCGTGCCCAGTACGACGCCAGCGTCGCCGCTGGCGTCAGATAGAGTCCCGGATGGTCGCGATGCAATGGCCTCATCAACTGAGGCAATCTCAGGCGCTCAATACGAAGCGATGGCCAGCACGCGGTGGAAGCACTCGAATTGACCGCAGCCGGCGTTATAGTGGCTCGATGCTTGAGTCTTGGTATAGAGTACCGCGTACGGCGAGTTGTTGATGGTAATCACTTCGGGGCCAAAAGCGTAGCCGTCGAACGGAGGCGGATATGACGGGTTGCCGGCCGCTTTCATCTTGCATCGGCCGGCGGCGGCATCCCAATACGTCGTGGTTTGATGTGCTTTAACGAACTCGAACGCCCACGAGCTGCCAAGGTAGCGCCAACCCCACACATAGCTCGAGGCATGCTGGTGCCCGCATTTAGTCGAGTCGGTCCAGCTAGAAGGTTGATTGAAGTCGTACCAGAACGTCGAGACGGTCACGTTTACGTTCTGCGGCACCGAAGGCGAACCGGGAACGTAGGTGGCTCCACCAATCAACGAGCCGTTGGCCCACTGATCGCAGTCGGTGCCGCCGCCGCCCGCGTGGGCATAGGTCCACCACGGCGTACCAGAGTCATACGAAACCCACGCACCGCGACTGCCCCACGCGGTTTGCGCGTGCCCCCAGTGATAGGAACTCCACGACGAAGTTGGACATCCGATGACTTCAGTCCAGCCACCGGCGGATGCGCTGTACGCGGCGCTCGCACCGGTCGACCAGCAAACAGCCGCGATTGCCGCAGCGAGCGTGCACGGCAAGACAAACTTCATGTTCTCTCTCCCTCGAGTGTCGCCGCAAGACCTCCTACGGCGCTCGACCATTTAAGGTGAATGCCCGTGCTTTCCCTGAAATCCTCCTGAATTGGATGAGCGCACGTTTCTCGATAGCCGCAACCGTGGTACGCAGCGCTCGTGTCATCCGTAATGACGCGTTGGCGCATCGGGCTCGCCGTGGCGCTTGCGGTCGGCGCTGGTTTTACGGCGGGGCTGCAGTGGAGTGTGGAGGAACGCGCCCGCTTGCTTGCGGCGCTGAAACAAGCTCGTGAAGAGGTAGTCCACCACACGAGCGATTTTGCGACTGGCGGCGATGAGCCGGCGCGGCTCGGTCGTAACGTTTCCGCGGGCCAGCTCGTCACACCCCTCTTGCAAGCAGGACCCGGCCGCGCCACCGCTGAGCATTGCCCCTCATCGGCGCCTGACACCGTCGCCACGCCCGACGCCAGTCCTTTACCTGAGCCGGACCCGCGTACCCAGGACAACATCGACGCCTTCGATCAAACTCTGCGTGTGTTGGACGAGGCCGTGCGCGACAAGCATTGGACGGACGCGAATGCATCGGCACTCCACTCCCTCATTCCAAGGCTGACGCAAGATGACGTGTTCGATCTTCATCAGCGCTTCGCGTCAGCGGTCAATGAAGGGCGGCTGAAAGTCGACGTCACTCAGTCGCCCTTTTGAGCTGAGTGACCCGTCGGCACCTCACCTTGACGTGCAGGCAGCTGACGCACAAACTGAGGCGACATGGCCGGAGTGGACTGGGGCGGGGTTGTGGCAGGCAGGCTGAATACTCTGGTGGTCAGCGAGGACCAGGAGTTAAGCGCTACGTGGCCCACTCGTTCGAGCGAGCGCCCAACTTTTGCTACGCTGCGCGACGCCAGGCGCTTGCTTCAGTGTGATGGCGGTCGCATCGGATTTCTGGTGCTCGATGGCCGGGCAAACGGAGCGGATGCTCGACAGCTGTCGCGCCTACTACGGCTCGCCGGTACGGGCAGCTCCTTGCGTACCGGCATCCTGGCCGTGTCGAAGCCGGATGCAAGGTTACTCGTCGAGGCGCATGAACGCCGCTTGCTCGTCGTCGATCACGGCCAAATTTCGGCTGTGGTGGCGATATTGGCATCTCGCGCCGTTGCCGCACCAACGCCCGCTCCGCCGGAGCTCTTCGTTAGCCTTGACGGCACGGTGCACGGCCTTGATCAAGAGGTCATCCTAGCAACAGGCGAGTGCCTCCTGATTTCGTATTTGGTGGCGATGCGTGGCAGTTGGCGCTCGGCTCGTGCGATCTTGCGCGACGTATTTCAACGTCAGGACGCGGGTGGTACGGCGCTAGTCTGGAAGTACGTTTCAGGGCTGCGCAAGAAGCTGCGGTCCGCGGGGGCTGTCATCGAATCAAGTCCAAAGCGCGGCTATCGTCTGGCGTCCGGCTTGCGCGTGGTCCTCGAGGGAGCCGGGCAAGACCTGGCGTCTACTAGTCACGCCGCGGCCCGGTGACTGGCGCGGCCACCTGGCTTTTGAGCAAGGGACGCGCTCTGAAGTAACCTTTGCGATCGGGCGCTACGGGTGGCCATCCGCGAGAAATGATGCGCGAGCTTTAGCGGATACGGCAGCTGCTTGACGCCCGCATCGCGGAAGCAGCCTCGACAGCGTGCCCCAACGACGCTTCGCTTCCGTCGAGGTCGTCCGTGAACGGGGTGGGAGATATCGATGAGCGCATTACCATCGTAGCGGCAACCAGCTTCTTTACGTCGATCGCCGATACCTATGACCGCTTCGCGGTGGGGCGGGAAGGTTAGCCGCAGCGCCCAATCATTCCTGACGTTCAGGCGATCAAGCTGAAGCGGTGAGCCGTTGGCGGTTGCGCCGGCACCACCCTGGCGAACACCGGCGCGCTCGGTGCCGACGCCGCAGGCGAAGACCGCTTCAGCCAGACGTACGGGGCCCGCGGCGCGATGCCCATCTTCTTCGCGAGGTCGACGACGCGAGCCCCCGTCGCTCGTACCTCCTCAACCGATTTCTCCCGCTGCTCGGCCGTGTACTTGTGCGCATGCCCTTTTCGATCGAGCCGTCAGCCGACGTGAGATGGGCTCGGTGGATCGGTTACAACCGATCATCACCGCCTCATCGGCGTGACACCCAACCCCGCCAGATGCATGGATGCCCCGATCGTGACGGCGACTATGACGATAGCGCTCGTTGCGGCGCCCAGACACTTCGTGGGAAGCTGCCGTAAAAGGAGTCGCTCCCCCATGCGCTTCGTTTCCGTCGCGTGCAGCTCTGTGCTCTGCCTATCCGTTGCTTGCGGTGGCGTGGTGGACCCCGATCCTCCGGGCGGAGGCGCGGGCGGCAGCGACTCGACGCACGGCGGAGCCGCGGGCGCGGCCGGATCGGTCGGCGGCAGCGCCAGCGAGCCAGGCCGTAGCGCCGTTCACGGTCGTATTAGAGCGAGCCTCGAAGACCCGGCGCCGCTCATCGCCGTCATCATCGATAACGAGGTGACCGCGACGGACGAAGACGGTGAGTTCTCGTTCGCGGACGTCCCCGAGACGTACGACCTCACCCTGATCGATCAGCCGAACCGTTACGTGCGCATCTTCCGGGGAATGACGACTCGGTCGCCAGACCTGCGTTTCCTCGGGGGAGGCCAGTACCGCAGCGGGTGGATTCAGGGTCGCCTCAGCGGCGGCGTGGGCGTGCCGTTGCCCGAGGGAGTGACCACCCAAGTGGGCCTCATCTCGCAGCGGCAGCGGTTCGGCGGCTGGTACGGAAGCCCAGGAGAGAGTGCGTATGCGTTTACGGTCGGCTGGTTCGGCCGGCCCACGCTCACGACTGACTTGTGGGCCCTTCAGTACACGGCGGATGAAGCAGGCCCACTCCACTACACGGGCTTTGCTTTCCAGCCGGGGCTGACCTTTCAGAATGGCACGGAGCTGGGCAGCCTCGAAGGCGACAACGGAGCAACCGACCTTACCCTCGCTCCAGTCGCGGAGCGTAGCTACACCGCGGCGATCAGCGGAGTAGAAGGCGCTTACCTCGTCGGGAGTTCGATCAATATGGAAGGGATCGTGACGCCGGTTCGGCTCAGCGCGGGCGACAACCGCGTCACCGTGCCGGAGCTGGGCCGAGAGACTTTCCTGCGACTCAGTGCTTACTTCTTCGATGGCAGTGGCAGCGTGACCGCGCCGTTGCGACAGTCGCCTTCGGTCGAGCTCGCGGTCCCAGCGCGCGTGGAGTTGCTGGAGCCGGCGGAGAGCGTCGAGTGGCTGAGCACGACTCAAGAGTTCTCGTGGGTCGCGCCGCCCGCGGCGCGTGTCTCCGTGGTGAATTGGACGATCAACGGCTGGCAGATTTCGGAGCTCACGGGTGAGAGTCACACGAGACTTCCCGATCTATCGTCGCTCGGCGTCTACTGGATCGGGGACAACCCGAGCGGCTCTTGGAGCGTGGCCGCCGTCACCCCCTCGGCATCGACCGAGGAAGCCGCGCGAGTCTTGGAGGACGACAATCACATCTATTACGAAGTCCCCACGAGCATCTCCCATAGCGAGACGCGCGACTTCCTACTCTCTCCCTGAGGCGGCGGTCCCAAGTCCGCATCTCCGCGTACCGTTCCGCGCCCTTGCCTGCGTCTCGGCGCACGCAGGGGGCGCACGGCACGGTGCTCCTATTCCTCCACGTCAGTCGGCAACGTTCTGACTAAGCGGAAGCCGGTACCAGGCGAGGCAAAGCCGGCCGATGTGCCCAGTCGGAGAGCGACTCGGCACAGGTTTGGCCACCCGAATTGCGGACAGCCACGTGTGTCACGCGATTGCCCCGGGCCATAGCTTTGATCCGGGTCCGTCAGCGCGTCGGCGGTCGGGATCCAGCCGCTCTGGTCGTGGGACCATTCGGCGGCATTTCCGATCATATCGAACAGGCCCCAAGCGTTCGGCGCTAGCTGAGCGACGCGCTTCGTCAGCTTCCCCGCGTTGTAGCAGTACCAAGCGATGCCGTTGAGAGACGGCTCCTCCACGCACACGCCAGACTCTTCTCGGGTGGTGATGTCTCCGGAGTAAAACGCAGTGCGAGTAGCCGCGCGCGCGGCGTATTCCCACTCAGGGTCCGTGGGCAAACGGTAGCCTTGGCAGTCGTAGATGGTCTTCGCCGCCATCTTGAAATCTTGACACACGAGGCCCACAGGTTTTGCGCCGATGCTGTTGACGCAACCCGTGAGCTCATAGCACCGGGGCAGGCCTTCCCTATCTGAGAGGAGGTTTGCGTAGGACACAGCTTCGAACCACGTGACGTTACCAACTGGACAGGCCGGTTCGCTGCAGTCGCCGATGCCGGCGCTCGGGCCACTGTCAATCACCCTGCCTGGATTCACGAGCTTGAATGCCGCCCACTGGCGATTCGTAACCTCGTGCTGGCCGATCACGAACCCACGCGTGAGCGTGACTTTCACTCGCTTCTCTTGCGGAGGATGGCCCCATTCGTGCTCCGGTGAGCCCATGATGAAACATCCAGGCGGCACCGTGCACCACCCGTCCGTGCAGTTCTCGACAACGGTTGGGTGCTCGCAGCCTCTGTCGTCGTAGTCATCCGGCGGCACGACCGGCGCGCCCGCGGTGCCCGAGGGAGTCCCACCCTGGTTACTCTCAGCGGCCGCGCCCGCACCTCCCGCTCCCGTCTCAGCGCCACCAAGAGGCATCGTTGATTCACCGGCCGTCGCCAGCGCTGAGGGCGTCGATGACGACTTGGAGCAACCAAGCACGAGCACCGCTAGGAGGATCGCAGCTGCTGCCATGGAGACGGTTCCCGTCGAAGCTTCCCGGACAAAGCATGGGCGTCGAAGAGAAAGCTGGGGTTAGGGTAAGGTGCGCACGAGGCGAAAGCCGAGGCCGGGGGTACGGAAGGTAGCAGAGAGCCCGACGCGTGCTGCGGCGCGACAGGCACCAGGCCAACCAAAGTAGCCGCCTCCGCGCGTGTTGCGACCCTGGCCAGCACCGTAGCTTTGATCAGGGTCCGTGAGGCTCGATGCAGTCGGCACCCAGCCACTCTGATCGTGCGCCCACTCCATCGCGTTGCCCAGCATGTCGAACAAGCCCCAGGCGTTGGCTTTTAGCTTGCGCACCTCACGCGTGGCTGCGCCAGCGTTCGAGCAGTACCACGCAATGTTCTCCAGCTCCGGCTCAGTGGCGCACACGCCTACCGCGCCGCGAGTCGTGATGTCGCCCGCGTAGTAGGCGGTGCGACTGCCGGCCCGAGCCGCGTACTCCCACTCCGAGTCGGTCGGCAAACGATAGCCCGGGCAGTCGTAGATCGTCCTGCTGCCGACACTGAAGTCTTCACACACCAAGCCAGACGGGTCTTTGCCGATAGCGCCGGAGCAGCCTTTGAGCTCGTAGCAAGGGGACAGCCCCTCCTCTTCGGACAACAGGTTCGCGTACGACGCCGCCTCGAACCAGTTGACGTTCCCAACTGGGCAAGCCGCCCCCGCGCAGTCGCCTTGACCATCCGCGACCTTGCTGGGGTTGGGCAGCTTGGCAGCCAACCACTCGGCTTGGGTTACCTCATGCTCGGAGATGATAAAGCCGTGCGTGAGCGTGACGTTCACTCGCCGCTCCTGCGGTGCGTGCTCCCACTCGGACTCGGGCGATCCCATGACGAAACAGCCGGAAGGGAGCGTGCACCAGCCGCCGTTGCACTTGGCGTCGACTTGCGGATGCACGCAGCCGCTGTCGTCGAACGAGTCCGGGAAGGTGGGCTGGCCGGCTTCGGCGGCGGCGCCCGCTCCTGCCGCCGTTGCGGCGCCGACATCTCCAGCTGCCGCGTCCATGCTGTCGCGCTGACCGCCGTGGGCCATGCTCGATGCTGGCGGCGTCGCCTGCGCGGCCTCCTGAGAGCACGCGGCAACCAAAGCGCATAGAGACAGCGCGCGCTTCATGGCAATGAGGTCGTCTCGCTCCCCACGCCGAGAGGGTGACTTGCGTCGTCACCCCGCGGCGCGAGCAGGTTGGCGGCGTACCCCGCTCCTAAGCCCTGGCGGAAGCCGGCCACTTTGCGCAGGGTTTGGCTCACGACCTTAGTGTTCCGATCTCGTGGTCTTTACGAGGCGAAAGCCGGTGCCGGGCGACGCTGATGCTGCTGACAAGCCGAGGCGCGCCCCTACACGACAGAGGCTGGGCCAGCCATATTGCGGCCCCCCTCGTCGATCTCGAGACTGGCCAGAGTCGATCGTCTGGTCGGGGTCCGTCAATGTGGCCTGGCTGGGGACCCAGCCGCTCTGATCGTGAGACCATTCGGCGACGTTGCCGAGCGTGTCGAACAGGCCCCACGCATTCGGCGATAGCCGACCCACGGGCTTGATCAGCTTACCGGCGTTGAAGCAGTACCAGGCGGCGCCGTTGAGCCCAGGCTCTTCCACGCACACGCCGGATTCTACTCTCGTGACGATGTCTCCCGAGTAGAACGCCGTCCGCGTACCAGCGCGCGCCGCGTACTCCCACTCGGGGTCCGTAGGCAGACGGTAACCTTCGCAGTCGTAGATGCTCTTCGTCGTGATCTTGAAACCTTCACACACCAGGCCCACAGGCTTTGCGCCGAGACTGTTGACGCAACCCGTGAGCTCGTAGCATTCAGGCAAGCCTTCCTTCTCCGAGAGCAGGTTGGCGTACGAAACGGCTTCGAACCACGTCACGTTACCCACCGGGCATTCGGGATCGCTGCAGTCGCCGATTCCGGCAGACTGTCCCTCAGCGATCACTGTTCCTGGGTTTGCCAGCTTGAATGCTGCCCACTGCTCGTTCGTGACCTCGTGCTGGCCGATCACGAAACCGCGCGTGAGCGTCACCTTCACTCGCTTCTCCTGCGGGGGATGGCCCCATTCGTGGTCCGGTGAGCCCATGATGAAGCAACCTGGCGGCACCGTGCACCACCCGTCCGTGCAGTTCTTGACGATGGTTGGGTGCTCGCAGCCTCTGTCGTCGTAGTCATCCGGCGGCACGACCGGCGCGCCCGCAGTGCCCGAGGGAGTCCCACCCTGGTTACTCTCAGCGGCCGCGCCCGCACCTCCCGCTCCCGTCTCAGCGCCACCAAGCGGCATCGTTGATTCACCGGCCGTCGCCAGCGTTGAGGGCGTCGATGACGACTTGGAGCAACCAAGCACGAGCACGGCTAGAAGGAGGGCGGCTAGTGTCATGGAAGCGCACTCGTGTCCGCGCTGACACCGAAAAGGTCGGCGTCAGCCCGGGCTTTGTCTCGGGTCGTCGGGTCCGCGGCATATTTGGCGTCCAACCCTTGAACGAAGCCGCCGACTTGCCGAGTCTCGGCTTGGCCGTTGGGCAGCCTTGCAACGAACGGAGTGGCCGTGGTGCTCGAAGCGTCCCAGACGAAGTGCCGAGTCTTGCACATGTCCGGCGTCGGCTTCGGCGGCGCTCCGATCGGTGCGTCGGCCTGCGTGCAGGCGTGGCGATACACGAGCCAGAGGTCGCTGGTCGTGACGCGTGGTGTGGTGGCCACCGTGGGCCGATTGATACTGTAGAAGAAGCCCAACCAGTCGTACTCCGTCCCGTAATCACCGGCTTTGCCGCCGGCGCCAGAAACGATACTGCACTCCTGCTTGTTGCGCCAACGCACCGGCTGGCGGCAACTCACAGCCGCTGGCGGAAGCGTCGAGACGAGCGGCTGCCCCCCGGGGGTGGTGTAGGGCTTGCAGTCGCCTGGATTGGAGCTCCTGCACGTCGTGTCCAAGAACTCCGTGTAGTAGGTGAAGGTGCAGTCTCCGCCATCTTCGTTCCACGAGCGGGAGGCGTAGAATTGCGCGAAGCCCTCGGTCTGCGCGGGGCCGCTGCGTTCGACAGATTGCAAGCAGTGTTCCTGGTTGGCGGCTTTGACGTGAGCGCAACCGCAGGTGTCGGCGACCCAAGGAGGATCTACCACGCCGCCTGCGGTGAACTGACTCAGCCGCCCAGGGCATTGCGGCGTGCCTGGTGTCGTGCCAGGCGGGCACGCGAAGCCGTACTCGTTGTCCGAGAAATCGCCGGAGGCACGGTGCTGGATTTGATGGCCCGCCTCGTGCGCCACCACATACTTCCAGCGCGCTTGGTGCGGCAGGCGGCAATAGCAACCCGCCTGCCCAGGAGCGCAGGCCTCGCTGTTCATGCACGCCGCGTCCGACAACGCCCCCTTGGTGAAGCAGTCGGCCGGGAGGGGAGCGAGGCATTCCATCACCCCTTCGCACTGCGCGGAAGTGCTGCACGCCGGCTTGCTGTAGTTCCAAGAAAGGCAGGCGCCGGTCATCGGATTCTGCGACACGCACTCTGAGAGCGTGTGAGACGGCCCAACGCTCAACAAATCCGACCCGCCCGTGGAATCGACGTTGACGAGATCGGGCAACTGAAGGCCGGTGTGCAGCCGCACCGCGTACGTGCCGGGGACGATCCTAGGGTCAGCGGCTGAGAGGACCGCCGAGATGACGGCCGCCGTGTTGGTCATGGGCGTGTGCCCCTTGTGGAAGACCTGCACTGTTGAAGGTGGCACGCGCCACTTGCCCGCGGTGGGCCAGGCGTTCTCGTCTATCTCCGCGCTGGGACTCAAATTTCCGGTACCCATCCAGAATTCCTCGATCGGAAACTCGTTGGGGTTCATCGGGCTCGGCTTGAGACGATCGCTAATGTTGTACCTGATATCACCAGGAGCCGCGATGGACGAGATCCGCAAGCTGCGCGACGCGATCGCCCGGCTCGGTGACTTCGACATCGCGCTCGTCGACAAGCTGCAGGACTACGCCCAAGCGTGCGGCCATGCGCACGGCTTGTATCGCATCGCGACGGGGACGAAGGACTCCGTCACTAAGCTCGGTCAAGAAGTCACCGCCACTCGCGACCTCCTCTTTTCCGACGCTCTCTCCTTGAGCAAACGCGGCCTCCTCCCGGAGAGCGTCGTCGCGCCGCTTCGCTCCCCCGCCGGCCACCGCAATATCGCGTACGACACCATCAGCTTGGTCGCTCTCTTTCGTGAGCACGCGCAGGCCCTCGCCGGCAAGACGCCCGTCACCTATGAAGAGCTCAACCAAGCCGTCCGCAGCGCCGAAGAGCTCCTTGGAGCGCTCGGCGAGCGCGAGCAAGCGCCGGCCAACAGCGCCGCCGCGGTCCTGCTGCGCCAACAAGCCTTCACTCTCTTCGTCAACGCCTACGACCAGGTCCGCCGCGCAATC
>JAQSWN010000175.1 GCA_029266615.1 Polyangiaceae bacterium | reverse complement strand
ATGGGCATGGCGTTCTTCCTTCAGGTGACGATGGCCAAGTCCTTGCCGGGCGGCACGCTCGGTGTCGGGCCGTTCGCGTTGGGCATGACGTCGAAGCCGAATATTTCGGTCGGGATCGCCAAAGTCGCGCACGCGTTCGGGATGTCCACGATGCCGCTGATGCGCCCCTCCACCGGTGCGGTGCCCAAAATCGCGTAAGCCTGTGCGCCCGAAAAGCCGAATTTCTTCAGGTACTCGATGGCGTTTAGGCAAGCGCGCCGGTACGCGACGTGCACGTCCAGGTAGTGCTGCTTGCCGTCTTCATCCACCGAAATTCCTTCGAAGATGAGGTAATTGCTGTACTTCGGCTCCATGGGGCTCGACTTGAACACCGGGTTCAAGATCCCGTACTTGGCCATGCCACCTTTGATGATCTTGACCCGCAAGTCCAAGTAGCCGGCCATCTCGATGGCTCCGCAAAACGTGATCTCGCCGTCCCCTTGCGAGAAATGGATGTCGCCCATGGAGAGGCCACCGCCGTTCACGTACACCGGGAAGTAGACGGACGAGCCGCGCGTCAGGTTCTTGATGTCGCAGTTGCCACCGTGCTCTCTGGGCGGCACCGTACGAGCGCCTTCCGCGGCCGCATCTTTAGCGGCGCTGCCCGTGAGGCGCCCCATGTGCGCGGTCTCGGCGTAGGGCAAAGCCGCTAACGGAGGTACCCGCTCTGGATTCGTGTCGAACAGCGCCTTCTCGCGCTTGTTCCAAGTGTTGAGTAGATCCTTGGACGGCAAGCAGCCGATGAGGCCCGGGTGCATGATGCCGGCGAACTCCACCCCCGGAATGTGTCGAGAATTTGCGTAAATACCGCTGAAGTCCCAGCAGGCTTTCCTGGCCTCTGGATAGTGGTTGGTCAAAAATCCGCCGCCGTTCTCCTTCGCGAAGATGCCGGTGAACCCCCACTGAGAAGCCTGCAACACTCCAACATCCAGAATGTCCACGACGAGCAGGTCGCCCGGTTCCGCCCCTTTCACGCCGATCGGTCCGCTCAGGTAGTGCACCTTGGTGAGGTCCACTATCTTGATGTCGGTGGCGGAGTCGTCGTTCTTGATTTGCCCGCCCGTCCAATCGATGCATTCGACGCGGAATTGATCACCGGGGCTCACCCACGCCACCATGGGTATGTCGGAGTGCCAGCGGTTGTGCAGCACGTCCTGTTCCTTGGGCGAGGCCTTCACGTCGACTTTGATCAGCGTTTCCATTGCTACTCCTTCGACTAGACTCTACGGTTCACCGCTTCGACCCGAGCGTCGAAGCGAGTAAGTGCGAAGCGCGTGGCGCGGCAGCTCTTCGAGCCGCTGCACGCTCTGGACATCGGACCGGCCGAAAATTCGGCGCTGCGCGAGGGCGAGCCTGGGTCGCAAGCACCACGCCACGACTCGCACCCCTCGCGGTCTCGCCGCTGCGCAGGCGCGCCGCGCGTCCTCCACCAGGTAGCGCTCGTCGAACACGTCCACGTCGGCGGGCTCGCCGTCACTCACCACCAGCAGGAGTTTTCGAGCTGCGCGCCGTTGCGCCAACAGATTCGTCGCGTGGCGCAAAGCGGTTCCCAGCCGCGTGGAGCCGGAAATTGAGCGATCGGGAGCGAACCCCGTAGACGGGGCGTCGAACGGCTTGAAGCGCTCGTAGCGCACGTCTTCGCGGCCCCGCGAGCAAAAGCCGTCGATGGCCAGCTCGGCTCCGGGCGGCCAGCTCTTGGCCAGCGCGACGGAGATGGTCTGCAGTAGGCGGAGCTGGGCTCCCTCCACGGAAGCCGACAAGTCGAGGAGCACCAGCGTGCTCGTGCGAACGCGGCGCCGCCGACGACCCACGTAGAGCCTGTCGTCACTTTCATCGCCCCGGGCGCGATTCGAAGCTTGCGTGACCACGGCGCCGAGATCCAGCTCGAGGCCTTCGGCCGAGCGGCGTCGCGGACGCGGCGCTTCGTGAGCTCGGCGTAGCGCCGCGCGCAGGCGATGCAGCGCCGAGCTGGGCACGGCTACGGGGACCCGGGGTGAGCGGCGTTGCTCGCGGATAGCGCAGTGTTCCGGCCGCTCCCGCGCAATGACGTAGTCCCACTCTGGGTAGCGGCGAGCGACGAGCAGCTCGCTGCCGCCCTCTTCTTCGACGCGCGCTCCCCCGCCCGGCGTTGCCTCTCGGCGGGCGTCGTCCGTCGCTTCGCTACTCGGCTGCGCAGGCTGCGGCTCTTGGCGCCACAACCCGGCGTGGTCATCACGGTAGCGCGGCTCCAAAGTGGGTGCGGCGGGGTCGAACGGCAGCCGCATTTGCCCCAGCTCGTTGCCGAGCACGCTCGCCAGCTCTCGTACGCGTCCCTCACGCTCGAGCCGGCTCGCGATGAAGGCTTCCGTAGCGCGCTGCACCCAACCGTTCGGATCGCGGTAACTCGAGTCGAACAATGCTCGCGCCAAGCGACCGAGCAAGGCCGGCGCCGCCTCGCCGTCGCGGGGGGAAGCGACGTGAAACGGAGCCCAAACCTCACGAAGGCCCGGAAAGCGCGAGATGGCGAGCGACTCCACACGCGCGTCCTCGAGCACGGAGGCGAGCGCCCGCTGCACGGGGCGGAGCTTCCCCGGCTCGAATGGCAGCGCCGAAAACACGGAATGCAATGCGGCGTGGGTAGCCCGCGCCACGTCCAGCTCCGACCAGCCGTCTTGCGAAGAAGTGGGGAGCAGCAGCGTCGCTTCCGAGAAGCGGCTGCGTCCGAGGTCCGCGAAGCGCACCTCGAACGGTGCGCCCCAGAGCGCGCGCAACCAAAGCTCCAGTCGGCGCTCATTCATGACTGGGACGCCTTCAAAACGGCGCGCAGCGCGTCCAGCACGGCGGCATCGTCCGTCAGCGGCTGGAGCAGACACAGCTCGCTCGCTTGCGCGACCGACAAGCCCCCCACGCTCAGGCGTGCGGCCGCCACCAACATGCGCGTGGAAATACCCTCCACGAGCCCTTCACCCACCAGTCGCCTCGACGCCAATGCGACCTGAACCAGGATGCTCGCCAGCGACGCTGACGCGCCGCCCTCGTGCCGCACGATCTCCGCCTCCAGCTCGAAAGGCGGGTACCCAAGCTCGAGCGCGGCGAAGCGCTGGCGTGTCGACGGCTTCAGCTCCTTGCCGGAAGCCTGATAATCCGGGTTGTAGGAGACGACGAGCTTGAAATCTGGGTGAGCCTGAAGGAGCTCGCTGTTCGCCGAAATCGGTAATAGCCGTCGGTCGTCGCTCAAAGGGTGAACGACGACGAGCGCGTCCTCCCGCGCTTCCACCAGCTCGTCCAAGTAGCAGACCGCGCCGTAACGCGCCGCCAGCGTGAGGGGGCCGTCGACCCAGCGCGTGTCTCCACCCTGCAAAGTGAATCGCCCGACCAGATCTTGCGCGGTCATGTCCTCGTTGCAAGCGACAGTCACGAGCGGCAGCCCCCAGCGGTGCGCCATGTGACGCACCAAACGCGTCTTCCCGCAGCCGGTCGGTCCCTTGAGCAGGATCGGCATTCCCAGAGCGCCGGCGGCTTCGAAGCTGCCAAGCTCCGTCCCGACCGCTCGGTAGTACGGCCGCTCGCGGATTCGGTACGCGTCCAGCACGGCTCAGCGATGGACAGGGGTCTCGGTCGTGGGGATCCCCGGAATCGGGCACTCTTCCGTGCCGACCGCGGGCCGCGTGAGCTGTTCCACCATTTCCCGAGTTCCCTCGGGATCCGATATCCACTTCGCGTAAAAGTCGTACGGGCACGCGGCGACGCCACGCGCGTCCTCGCGGGAGTTGATTTTTCCGGTGTAGCCCCGGTGCAGCAGCTTGAACAGGTGATTCTCCGACTGCATGTTCTTGCGCGCGTCCCGGATCAGAAACTTGGAGAGCGCCGCGTACTGCACTCCGTGCTCCTCTTCGCCGCATTCACCGAGCGTGCGCCCGTCGAAGCCGATGAGGGCCGAGTGCCCGAAGTAGGAGTAAACGCCGTCGAACCCCGTCGCGTTCGCGACCGCGACGTACACGTTGTTGGCCCAGGCCATGGCTTTCGCCATCAACACCTGCTGCTCTTTGGCCGGGTACATGTAGCCTTGGCAGCGCACGATGAGCTCAGCTCCCTTCATCGCGCAGTCGCGCCATATCTCCGGATAGTTCCCGTCGTCGCAAATGATGAGCGATATTTTGAGGCCCTTGGGCCCTTCCGAGACATAGGTGCAGTTGCCCGGGTACCAGCCCTCGATCGGCACCCATGGCATGATCTTGCGATACTTCTGCACGATCTCGCCCGAGTCGTTGATCAGGATGAGCGTGTTGTAGGGAGCCTTGTAGGGGTGCTCTTCGTGCCGCTCGCCGGTCAGCGAGAAGACGCCCCAGACCTTGGCCCGCCGGCACGCGGCCGCAAAAATGTCCGTTTCGTCCCCGGGGATGGACGACGCGGTGTCGTACATCTCCTTGCTGTCGTACATGATGCCGTGCGTGGAGTACTCGGGGAAGATGACGAGATCCATCCCCGGTAGCCCGCGCTTCATGCCTTCCAACATGCTGGCTATCTTGTGGGCGTTCTCCAGCACCTCCGCGCGGGTGTGGAGTCGCGGCATCTTGTAGTTCACGACCGCGACGCCGACCGTATCTTTGCTGCTCGAAATGTCGCCATGAAGCATCTGAAAGCCTGCCTTTCGTGTTCAAACCGCCAACAGGCGCTTGATGCGCTCCACGTCCACCCGCTCACGCGGCTCGTCCGCCGTGAACTTGCCGCCTTCGATGACGAGCATTCGATCCGTGATTTGAAGCGTGAAGCTGAGCACCTGCTCGGAAACGAGGATGGTCAGGTTGCGGCTGTCCCGAATCTTCAGCAGTACCTGGGCAATGTCCTTGATGATCGAGGGCTGTAGCCCCTCGGTCGGCTCGTCCAGGAGCAAGACTTTGGGGTCGGCCGCGAGCGCGCGAGCGATCGCCAGTTGTTGCTGCTGTCCGCCGGACAAGTTGCCGCCGCGTCGTGCCCGCATCTCTTTGAGAATGGGGAACAGCGTGAAAATGTCGTCCGGCAAGCGCTTGCTCTTCGAGCCTTCGAGCCCGGTGAGCAGGTTTTCCCAGACGGTGAGAGTCGGGAAGATCATACGGCCCTGGGGTACGTAGGCGAGGCCGCTACGCACCCGCTCGTAGCTCGGCAAACGCGTCACGTCCTTGCCGTCCACGACGATGGAACCGCCTTTGCTGGGCAGAACCCCCATCACCGCCTTGAACAGGGTCGTCTTGCCCATCCCATTGCGGCCCATGACGCTCACGATCCGGCCGCGTTCGGCGGACAGGCTCACGCCGTGGATGACCTCGCTCTGCCCGTAGCTGACGCGCAAATCTTTGATCTCGAGCATTGGCTCACCTTTCAGTGACCGAGGTAGACCTCGATCACCTTCTCGTCGCTCTGCACCTTGTCCATCGACCCCTCGGCGAGCACCTTTCCCTGGTGCAGCACCGTCACCGTCTTCGCGATTTTGCGCACGAACTCCATGTCGTGTTCGATCACGATCACGGCGCGGTTCTTCGCGATGCGGTTCAGGAGGTCCGCCGTCTGCTCGCGCTCGCTCACGGTCATGCCCGCCACCGGCTCGTCCAGCATGAGCAGCTCCGGGTCTTGCATGAGCAGCATGCCGATCTCCAGCCACTGCTTCTGGCCATGGCTGAGGAGCGCGGCTTGCTGCTGGAGCTTGTCCGTCAGCATCACCTCCGCGGCGACCTGCTGCACCCGCTCTTCGACGTCCTTCGTGCGCTTGAACCAGAGCGCACCGAAAGCGGTGCGCCCGCGAGGGAACGACACCTCCAAATTCTCGTAAACACTTAAGTTTTCGTAGATGGACGGTGTTTGGAACTTCCGCCCGACCCCAGCCCTCACGATCTCGTGCTCGCGCATTTCCGTAAGCTCGTTACCCTTGAAATTGATCGTCCCCGAGGTCGCGCGCGTCTTGCCGCAGATCAGGTCCAAGAGCGTGGTCTTGCCTGCGCCGTTCGGCCCGATGATGACGCGGAGCTCGTTCTTACCCAGCACGAGGTCCAAGTTGTCGATGGCCTTGAAGCCATCGAAGCTCACGCTCAGCTGCTGAACCGTCAGCGTTTGGAACGCGCTAGACATGCTTGCCTACTTCCACGGCCAGGTTGCCGCTCGGCGCTTCCGTGCTCTCGGTCTTGGGCGGCTTCTTGAGCTTGAGCGCGCCGAGCAAGCTCTGGCCGCGGCCCTTGAACAACCCCGCAAGGCCGTTCGGGAACAGGAGCACGACCGTGATGAAGGTCGCTCCCATCAGGAACAGCCACAACTCTGGGTACTCTTCGGAAAAGTACGTCTTACCGAAGTTCACCAGCAGCGTGCCAAACACGGCGCCTACGAGCGACATGCGCCCGCCCACCGCCGCGAAGATGATCATCTCGATTGACGGCACGATGCCGACGAACGAGGGCGACATGAAGCCGACCTGAAGGGTGAACATCGCCCCGCCAACGCCACACAGCGCCGCCGAAAGACAGAACACCAAGATCTTGAAGTTGGCGACGTCGTACCCCGAGAAGCGCACCCGGTCTTCTTTGTCGCGAAGCGCGAGCAGGAGCATGCCGAACTTGGTAGACAGCACCCAGCGCGCGAGCACGATCGCACCCAGCAGCAGTCCCGCGTTGACGAAGTACAGAATGTACTTGGCAGAGTCGTTTCGAATGTCCCAACCGTGCAGCGTCTTGAGATCCGTCATGCCGTTGATGCCGCCGGTCAGCCCTTGCTGGCCCACGATGAGGACGGACAAAATCAGCGCGATGGCTTGAGTGATGATGGCGAAGTACACGCCGCCCACCCGCCGCTTGAACATCGCGGCGCTGATGATCCAAGCAAACAGCGTTGGGACCGCGATGACGGCGAAGACGGTGAAGGCGAAACTCTTGAAGGGTATCCAGAAGGCCGGCAGCGCCGTGAGCTGGTTCCAATCCATGAAGTCGGGGATGCCAGGAGTAGACTGAATCGCCGTGCTCACGGGGTCCGAGGCTTCGAGCTTCAGGAACATGGCCATGCAGTAGCCGCCGAGCCCGAAGAACACGCCCTGCCCCATGCTCAACACTCCGCCGTGTCCCCACAGCAGCACGAGGCTGACCGCGACGAACGCGTAGGTCAGGTATTTGCCGACCAGGTTCAGCCGGAAGATGCCGAAGACCGAAGGGAAGATGACGAGGATGACGACCGCCAGCACCACGATGCCGAGAAGGTCGGTTTTGCCCAGCTTCTTACTCAAAAAACTCATAATTTGCCTCGCGCCCTCACGCGCGCACTTTCGTCGCGAACAGGCCTTGCGGCCTTATCATCAGGATCACGATGATGGACAGCAGCGTCAGCACTTTGGCCATCGCGCTGGTCAGGAAGAACTCGAGCAACGACTGCGCTTGGGCGATCGAGAACGCCGAAGCGATGGTGCCGATTAGGTTGGCGGCGCCTCCGAACACGACCACGAGGAACGTATCCACGATGTAGAGGGAGCCGCTGGTCGGGCCGGTGGAGCCAATCGTCGTGAACGCCGCGCCCGCGACGCCGGCGATGCCGCAACCCAGCGCGAACGAAAAGCGGTCCACCCGATCCGTGTCGATGCCGACCGCGGAGCTCATCATCCGGTTCTGGGTCGTGGCGCGGATGCGCACGCCCCAGCGCGACTTGAACAGCGTGTAGTACACGCCACTGGCGACCAAGATGGTGAGCACCATGACGAACACGCCGTTTCGGGGGATGTCCACGCCGTCCGTCGGCACGAAGGACCCGAGCATCCAGTCCGGCAGCACCGCGCTCACCTCTTTGGCGCCGAAGACGGACCGAAAGATCTGCTGCATCATGAGGCTGAGTCCCCAGGTCGCGAGCAACGTGTCGAGGGGACGATGGTACAGGCGTCGCACCAGCAACATCTCGACCGCCAAGCCCGCCAGAGCCGCGATCACGAAAGCGAGCCCAATCGCCGGGATGAAGTAAACGCCCGTCAACGCCGGCGCGAACTGCTGAGTGAGCTGTGAGCACCAGTAGACCACGTACGCGCCTATCGCCATGAACTCGCCGTGCGCCATGTTGATGACGCCCATCTGGCCGAAAATGATGGCGAGGCCGAGCGCCATCAAGAGCAGCACCGTGAACAAGCTCAGACCGGCGAAGCCTTGCATCGCCATCATCGAAACGACTTCCGCAGCTTTCATGGTTCCTCCACGAGCACACGCTCTCTGCCGACGCCCGAGCGTCACCTCGTCGCGCGCTGCTCGATGCGCACGACGAGGCTCTCGCCACGACTCCCGACTAGCCTTGCCTCACTGATAACCCTTGGGGAACGGGTTCGGCTCGATCAGGTCGCTCTCGTGAATCACCTTGAACTGCCCGTCGGCCATGGCTTGCCCGATGCGCGCCTTGCTCCACAAGTGATGGTTCTCGTGCACCTTCACGTAGCCTTCGGGCGCGATCGTGATCTCGATGCCGGGGGACGCGGCAACCACCTTGTCGACGTCGAAGCTGCCGGCCTTCTCCACCGCCGCGCGCCAGATCCAGGGGCCGAGGTAGCCGGCCTGGGTCACGTCTCCGATGACCGACTTTTCTCCCCACATCTTCTTGAACGCCGACACGAACGCCTTGTTGTTGGCGTTGTCCTGGCTCTGGAAGTACTTCATTGAGGAGAAGAACCCGACCAGGTTCTCGCCGCCGATGCCGAGCACTTCGTCTTCCGTCACGGAGATCGTGAGCAAGGTTTGGCTCTTGGAGGTCACGCCTGCGGCGTTCAGTTGCTTGAACCACGCCACGTTGCTACCGCCGACCACGGCCGCGAAGATGACGTCGGGCTTCTTGAGCTTGATCTTGTTCACCATCGAGCCGAACTGGGTATTCCCGAGGGGCGCGAACTCTTCGCCCACGACCTCTCCGCCGAGCACCTTCTCGATGTGTTTGCGCGCGATCTTCATCGAGGTGCGCGGCCAGATGTAATCGGAGCCGACGAGATAGAACGTCTTCGCGTTCTTCTCCTTCTTGACCCAATCCAGGCTGGCGAGGATTTGCTGCGTCGCTTCCTGGCCCGTGTAGAACACGTTCTTGGACTGCTCGAGCCCCTCGTAGAAGGTCGGGTAGTAGAGGAGCCCGTTCTCCTTCTCGAACACGGGCAGTACCGCTTTGCGCGACGCGGAGGTCCAGCAACCCATGACCGCGGCGACCTTGTCGTTCACCAGCAGCTTGCGTGCCTTCTCGGCGAAGGTTGGCCAGTCGCTGGCGCCGTCCTCCTGGATGTACTTGATTTTGCGGCCCAGAATGCCGCCCAGAGCGTTAATCTGCTCAATCGCGAGCTTCTCCGCTTGCACGGAGCCAGTCTCGCTAATGGCCATCGTCCCGGTAGTGGAGTGCAGGATGCCCACCGTTACCGTGTCGTCCGTCACCGCGAGGCCGGTGGTGTTTACTTTGGCGGTCGGGTAGTCCGCGGCGACGAGCGTTGACTTGGTCAGGCCGGGGGGAGTGATGACGGGGCCCGTGGGATCCGTCGCGCGCTCCGGCACGACGGCGTCCGTCTTGGCCTTGGCGGGCTCGCCGCCGGGCGCGGCGTTGGAGTTTTTGCTGCACCCCGCGCTAGCGGTACTGAGCACCACGAGCGCGACGAGCGCCGCCTTGGCCAGCAGCTTGTTGTTCCAATGTTCGAAGACTGAGCTTAGTCGCATCATGATCTGCCTCGCGTTAACGGCGCACGATCAGCGATCGATGGCGCCAAGAAGTGACGATCGTTTTTCGAAACTGCTCGCAACTCGCGACGTCCGTCGCGCCCGCAAACGTGCGTTACGTTGGCGCCGCGAAGGGTTCCAGGGCCTTCGCGGCGCCCAGCCAGGTGTTCTCTGGCGATTGGAAAGGTCCGTGAATTCTTTGCTAGGAGCTCCTTTTCCGGTGGTGAGAAGACGCAGGTGAACGTAGCGAGAGGCGACAAAAGTCGCCTCCGGCGCGTCCATGCGCGCCCGACCAGAGCTTGCTCGCTCCGATCGATTTCATACCTAGGGTATAGATAGCGTCACGTGTCTCGCGCATGTCAGCGCGGTTTAAGTTGAGGCGTCGCGTTCGGACGCTGGTTTCACGCGCGACTTGGGGCGACGTGTCACGACGATCGCGCTCCACGACACCTCGCGCCGGCGCGAGCGCGAAGGGTCACGGGCGGGTAGTTGACGCAGAAAGAATGCGTGATTCACGCGACAGCGCGCGCCGCGGCGCGGCCCTCGGCAGCGTCCGCTGGTACCAACTCACGAAACATCCGGCGCGGCCGTGGTGCGGGTAGGCGACGGTCGGCATGCGCACACGACCGGCAACAATCCTCTCGATCGAATGGATCCGATCATGATCGCGACGCGTGCTGACGAGCTGTCTTGCGCAACTCCTTAGTTGGGAGTTAGCATTTCGCGTCTACGAGGCGCCCGGCATGGCCGGAGCACCCTGGAGCGATGCAGCCTCACGATCCTGCCATCCTGCGACTCGGAGCGGCCGTCAGAAAGCGGCGCAAGCTGCTCGGGTTGACCCAAGAGGCGGTCGCGCGCGCGGCGGGCTGCGGCCCCGTGTTCGTCTACAACCTGGAGCGGGGTAAGCCGTCGCTACGGCTCGACAAGCTCCTAGGCATCCTGCACGTCCTGGGCATGGACATCGTGATCAAGCTGCGCGACCACGATAGCGACGCGCCCGCTTCATGAGCGCTCGCGCACCCTAAGGTCTCCGCAAAGCACCGGACTCGAGTGCCGGAGCTCGTTGCCGCGCGCCGTCGCCGCGCTGCCCGCGAAAGGTCTCGCCGGGTCGCCATCGCATGATCGGGCGAGAGGCATTATGGGGACGAATGAGGCGGAACGCGGCGACGGTCGGTCACGCCCCTACAGTGTTACTCACGAATTCGCTGTCGCAGAAATTATACTACCGAGGAGTGAAGGAAAGAGGCTCTCACCCGCATGAGTATCGAGTCGCGCGAGGGCGCATAGGACGAATCGCGCTAAGCTCCGACACGGAGTTTCGGTAATGCTGCGAACCACACGCTCGCTTGGGTTGATGCTTCTTGGCGGGCTCTGGCTGAGCCCTGCTTGCACCATCAAGGGGCCTCCCGACCCAGCCGGGCCTGCCGAAGACGGAGGCAAAAGCTCCTCGACCGAAGGCGGGGCTCCCAGTGAGGGTGGCAAAGCTGGGACCGGCGGCAGGGGCGGAGCTGGCGGCAAGGGCGGCAGCGGCGGCAAGGGCGGCAGCGGCGGCAAAGCTGGTAGTGGCTCGGAAGACGGCGGGGAGAGCGGCGCCGGTGGAGAGTCGCCGGCGTGCCCGGGCTGCGAGAGCGGCTTTTGCTTGGAGGACGGCACCTGCGTCGACTGCCTTCCGGAAAATGACCAATGCCAAGCGGGCCAATACTGCACCGCCGAAAACGTGTGCGTTCCTGGCTGCAAAGCGGACGGTTCGAGCTGCGCCAGCGGCAGCTGCGACGACGACCACAACTGCCGGAACTGCATCGCGGACTCGGAGTGCACTCCGGACTTGGTCTGCGGCGGAGGCGTCTGCGCCGCGGCGTGTACGGACGCGCAGGAAGGAACGAGCACCGGCTGCAGTGCCGGCCTCACGTGTTGCGCCCTGCACTGCACCGAGCTCTCGGTGGACAGCCAAAATTGCGGCACGTGCGGCAACGCCTGTGGCTCTACTCAGTTCTGCGGCCTGCGCGACTGCCGGGACCTCACTCTCGCCAACGTGTGCTCGGTGTCCAACGTTATCGTCATTCTCGACACCACGAAGAACGACGCGGAAGGCAACCGCGTCACCGGCCGCGCCATTGGGAGCGCGCTGGAAGCGCAGTGCGGCTCTCGCCCCGCGCTCACCGAAGCGGAGCAGGACAGCGTGGCGGCTCTGAACTTGACCACCGGCCAGCCCGTGTCGGACGGCGGAGAGCTACTGGTCGTGGCGGGTGGCCCGTTCTACCAGATGCTGGAAGGTTACTTGGAGAACGAGAAGATCGCGCCGCTCTACTGGAAGGTGCTCCCCGACGCGACGGAGTATCGAAAGACCCGCGACGACGAAACCGTGCTCAGCCTCCCCATCGCGGGGGACCACGACTCGCGAGATCTCTTCATCATTCAATTCATGCGCGACCCGAAGAGCGGCTCGCTCATCTTGAACGCGCAGGGCCTCTGGCTCAGCGGTACCGTCGCCGCCGCCTACCAGGTGGAGAACGCAATCTTGCCGAACCTCGCCGCTGCGGACCAGGCCTGGTACGCCTACGAGTGGGAAGACAAGGACGGCGACAAGGCGCCGGATCTCGACGAAATCCGGGAGATTGCGTCGGGTACCTGAGCTCTGCGGCTCTGACAACCGGACCGGCGTCCTGCGCCAGATTGTGCCAACGCCGCCGGGTTTAAGCCTCGAGCGGCACTCAGAACGTGCACGCGGGGTCGGTATGCGGTTTGCTCAGGGCCGACCGTGACGACCAGTCAGGAGGCGGCAAACGCCCCCGCCCGAGCCGCCGAAAAGAGTGAACGCTGGATCTTGCTCCCAGTCGTGGGGCTGATCTTGCTTTGCCTGCGCTACATGCAGCTGTATCGGCGCAACGTCGTGGACGACGCGATGACGTCCATGCAGTACGCCAAGCAGCTCGCGCTCGGCAACGGGCTGGTCTTCAACGTCGGGGAGCGCGTCGAAGGCTACACCAACTTCTTGTGGGTGATCTTCATGACGCCCATCTACTGGCTGTCCACGAAGCTGGGCTTCCACTTCGTGACCGCCGTCACGCTGTGCAACATCCTGCTCGCGGCCGCCAACCTGCTCCTGGTCTGGTCGCTGGCGCGGCGTTGGCTTGGCGAGACTCACCCCGCTCAATGGCTCGCGGTCGGCCTGTGCGTGGCCGACAACTCGTTCTCCGTGTGGGCGATTCTCGGGTTGGAGGTTCATTTTCTAGCGCTGTTCATGCTGCTCGCGCTTTGGGCGTGCAGTAGCGACTCTCCGCGACGCTTCTGGGGGATGGGCTTCGCCCTGCTGGGAGCACACTTGACGCGCCCCGATGCCGGCCTGTTCTGCGTCGTCATTCTGGCCAGCCAGGCGCTCGAAGCGGGGCTCGCCTTCCGGCGCGGTGACCGCTCGGGAGCCAAGCAGCGCGCGCTGGGCACGCTCGCCGCCGGTGGAGTGTGGATCGCGCTGTACGGGGCCTATTTCTATATTCGCTACCGTTACTACGGGCTCCTTTTCCCCAACACCTTCTACGTGAAACTGGGCGGTCCGATCGACGCTTGGGAGCGGGGCCTTCGTTACCTACACGGCTTCATCAACGAGCGCGCGTACGCGCCGCTGCTCGTGCTGCTCGCGGGGTTTGCCTTGAAGCACCCCGTGGTGCGCGCCGTGTTGGCCTACAACCTGCTCCACGCGTTCTACGTCGTCTACGTAGGCGGAGACTTCTTCGCCGGCCACCGCTTCTTCGTGCCGGAGATCCCGCAGCTGGCGCTCTTGTCCGCCGTCGGCGCGGCCGCGCTCTGGCGGTGGCTCGCGGCCTCGGGCCACGTCGATTCGCTGCGCGACCGCTTCGGCCTCGAGGAGAAGCGGCTGCACACGGCGCTGCTCGTCGGCGCGGTTGCGTTGCTCGGGGTAGTCTTCCAGCGTGGCGTCGCGCGCGGCCCCTTGGCGGGAGAGGTGCTGACGTGGGGGCGCGACCTCACGAGTCAGGTGAAGCTGTTCCGTTGGTTGGGCGAGCACAAGCCGGAGGGCGCGTCGGTCGCTACGTGTCTCATCGGTCACACCGGCTTCTACTCGTCCGCGCGCGTCATCGACATGTGCGGCATCATCGATCCGGCGACCGCGCAGCGACAGGTGAAGAACTTCGGCAAGGGCAAGGCCGGCCACGAGAAGATGGCGAGCGCGGAGGAGACGCTGAAGAAGCAGCCGATGTTCGTGGCTGACTACGCCATCCCCGGCGACTTGTACCGCCACGGTTACTTCTTGCGCGCGGACATCCCGGAAGACACTTACGAGGGCATCTGGCAGAAGGATCCGCTCTTGAAGGAGGGCCGCTTCTTGCCCGCGACGCGCGTCAACTTCGATCGGGGCCGCCCCGAGGGCTGGCATGCCACCGGCGACGCCTTCGACGAGTGGCCGAGCCGCAGTCACTTCAAAGGCCAGGGCGAGCTCATCGGCGTGAACGGCGCGTTCATCAACACGTTCCACCCCACGCGCGCCAACGCCGCGACCGGCACCCTCGAGTCACCTCCGTTCGAGCTCGTGGGCGACTTGCTCGTGTTCCGAATGGGCGGCGGCAAAGACGCGAAGAAGCTACGCGTCGAGCTGCTGGTCGACGGCGCGGTGAAGTACACGACCACGGGGCGGCGCGGTGACCAGCTCAGCCGCCGGCAGTGGGACATCAGCGCGCTGCGCGGCAAGCAAGCCGTCCTTCGCGTGGTGGACGAAGCGACCGAGCCATGGGGCTACCTCTCGCTGGACGAGATCGTCCAATGGCGGAAGTAGCCCCCGCGGGTCCGTAGAATCCTCCCCGCCTACTTCACGAGCTCCACTTTGAAGCGCTTGCCCTTGATGCGACCGGCGCCGAGGCTCTCCACGGCGCGCGTGCTGACCTTGCGGGCGACGGCAACGTACGTGAATTTGTCGTGGATCTCGATTTTTCCGATGTCCGTGCCGGCGAGGCCGCCCGCTTCACCGGTGAGCGCGCCGAGAATGTCGCCGGGGCGGAGTTTGTCCTTGCGACCGCCGGCGAGGCGCAGCGTGTCCATCTTGGCGTCGAGCTTGGGGACCTGTGCACTGGCAGCCGGCTTGCCGCGCTCGACGGGAATCAAAGCGCTACCGGTGTAGAGCTCGATCGCTTCCAAGCGCTGAGATTCGGCTTGAGTGCAGAAAGATATGGCGAGGCCGACTTCGCCCGCGCGGCCAGTGCGACCGATGCGGTGCACGTAAGTTTCTGGTGGCGTGGGCATGTCGTAGTTGATGACGAGGTCCAGCTTGTCGATGTCGATGCCACGCGCGGCGACGTCGGTGGCGACCAGCACCCGCGTGCTCCCGTTGCGGAACTTCGCGAGCTCGCGGTCGCGGTCGAACTGCTCCAGGTCCCCGTGCAGGCTGGCGACGCTCGCGTGGCCGGAGCCGAGCGCCTTCGCCAGGTCTGCGACCGTGACCTTCAGGTTGGCGAAGATCAGCGCGGAGTCGTGCGGGTA
>JAQSWN010000174.1 GCA_029266615.1 Polyangiaceae bacterium | reverse complement strand
GTCGTAGTTGGCCTTCACGCGCGAGCCGTTCCTCCCCGTGGCGGAGACGGTGGCGCCGGTAGTCAGCACCGTCCCGGTGTCGAAGAAGTCGTTCGCGTACGTGGACACGTCGCCCGTAAAGGTGCCCAGCGCCTCTTCTCCGCCACCGGATTCGCCCCCGCTGCCGCTGCCATTGCCGCTGCCGTTTTGGCCGGGCATGGGCGGCAAGCATTCGCCCGGGTCGCACGCAGGCGCGTAGCTTGGGTGGTCGACCTCTTGTCCGCAAGCGGCGCAGGCCACGACCAGCGCCAAAATCGGGGCCGGCTTGCTGAGTCGCAGGTGCAGGTACACGCCGACGCCGACGAGGATGACGCCAATCAGCTGCGAAGTGCTCAGGCCGAGTAGCGCGCCACGGTCGTCGTCGCGGAAAAACTCGATGAGGAACCGCGCGCCCGCGTAAAGCGCCATGAAGGCGATGAAGATCTGCCCGTCGTACTTTTTGCGGCTGTGCAGGTAGAGCGTAAGAAATGCGGCAATCGCGAGCGACGCCACCGATTCGTACAGCTGCGTCGGGTGCACCGGCAACGATGGCTCCGACGGTTGCTCGAGCAACTTGTCCTTCCATTGCGCCTCGCTGGCGGGGCTATGCCCGGGGAACGAAAGCGCCCAGCTCGAATCCCAGCGAGTGCCGAAGCAACAGCCTGCGAGCGTGCATCCCATGCGCCCGAACGCCAGCCCCACCGGCACGACCATGCCGGCCATGTCTGCGGCCTTCCAGAAGGGAAAGCGATCGGCCTTGAGCAGGAACCACGCCGCGGCAGATGCGCCGATGAAGCCGCCGTAATACGCGAAGCCGCCGCCGTAAAACTTCGCCCAGGCGAGGCAGTCCGTCTGTTTGGGGCGACACACGCCGTCCACCGCGTTCCACACGCCGTCGTACGTAGAGAGGCATTCAGCGCGCGTGACGTGCCAATCCACCTTGCTCGGATCGGTGCACAGGTGCACGTAGTCCCAGAAGTAGCCGTCGGCGAAGACGTGCAGCAAACGGCCACCTGCGACGCCCGCGAGCAGCATGGCCAGCCCCAAATCTACGATGACGTCAGGATCCTGACCGACGCGCTTGGCCCACAGGCAGCCCATCACGGTCGCGAAGAGGAAGCCGATCAGCAGTAGGACGAAGTAGCTCGGCGCCGGAACCGTGTAGTCCCCGCCGAACGCGGAGAAGTCGAGCGTGAACAGGCGGCTTTGCATGCCTCGGAACTTTCGAGCTTCAGGCGTCCGGCTTCAAGGGCTCAGGAGCCGAAACGGAGGCCACGGGCACGACTGGCAGCGGAGCCATCGGCGCTCGAGGCGGGAGCGACGGCGAGGCGCCGCGACGCGACGTGAACATATCCACCGCCATCAAACCTACGCCTACGCAAATGGCGATGTCCGCCACGTTGAAGGTCGGCCAGTGGTCGGTGATGGTCCACCCTTTGACGACCTTCGCCACGAGGCGGTTCATCGACTCGATCCATTTGGCCTGATAGTCGATGAAGTCGATCACGTTGGAACGCACGATGCGGTCCGAAAGGTTCCCGAGCGCGCCGCCGAGGACGAGCGGCAGCCCCCACTTGAGAGCGTGCTGCTGCGGGGTGAGCCGGCCGTACAAATTGATGATGAACGCGATCGCCAACAGGCTGACGAGCAGGAAAAACGGCCGCCGAATGTACTCGCTGTGGTGCTGGAACAGCCCCCAAGCGCCGCCCGGATTGTAAGCCAGCGTGAAGCCGAGGTGATCCTTGATGAGCTCGATGGACTCTTGACCGGCCCCGCGCGGATATAGGCGAATCTCCGCCCAGGCCTTGCTCGAGACGTCCAAGACGAGCGAAACGGCCGCGACGATGCCGAAGAACCGAAACGTCGGGCGCGACTCGTTCGGCGCCCACGAGGGGGCCTTCGCGACCGGCGCGACCCCGGTGGCGAGGGTGGGCGGCGCCTCACCCGCCGAGAGCGGGGCGGGCTCGGGAAAGGCGCCAGGCTCGGCTGGAGCGAGCGCCTCGGGCGCCGCGTCAGCAGAGAGCCCGGGCTGCCCCGGCGTGCTGTCTTGCGGGTCGGTCATACGGGAAACCAGAGCGCCGTTTACGACAAGTCGCTAGAAAGGGCCAGTCGCTTGCTCCGGTGACGCCGCCAACCTACGACAAGTCGGGTCCATTCCCAGGCGCCATCGGCCGACTGACCGGAGCGCAAACCACCGCACATCCGTTTAGTTATGCGCTAGCCTTCGCGCATGCCTGAACCGCCCTGGGTCCACCCCACCGGAGTGCGCGCGGTCGTCGACCAGTGGCAGGCGAGCGGCGCGGTGAAGCGCTGCTTCGCCGCCGAGCGGAGCCTGCCGCCCGCCACTCCCGAATACGGGGACATCCCGGACAGCCTACCCGCGCCGCTGCGCGAGGCGCTGGCGAAGCGCGGTGTCGCCTCTCTGTACTCGCATCAGGTGCAAGCCATTCAGGCGGCCCGCACTGGGCGCCACGTGGTCATCGCCACCCCCACCGCGAGCGGCAAGAGCCTGTGCTTCCACCTGCCGGTGCTGGCCGCGCTGGCGGAGGATCCGACGGCCACCGCGCTGTTCGTTTACCCGACCAAGGCGCTTTCGCGCGACCAGGAGCACAACCTACGCGAGCTCATGCGCGAAGCCGGCGTCGGCGACAGCGCGATGGTGTTCGACGGCGACACGCCCGGGGACGCGCGGCGGGCGGTGCGTGAGCGCTGCCGCATCGTGCTCACCAATCCCGACATGCTGCACGCGGGGATCTTGCCGAACCACGCGCGCTGGGCGAGCCTCTTTCAAGGCCTGAAGTACGTCGTTTTGGACGAGCTACACACGTATCGCGGCGTGTTCGGCTCGCACATGGCGCACGTGCTGGGTCGGCTGCGGCGCGTAGCGGCGTTTCACGGCTCGCGGCCAACGTTCATCGCGGCCACCGCGACCATCGGCAACCCCCGCGAGCACGGGGCCAAGCTCATCGGCGTTGCGGAAGAAGACGTGGAGCTGGTCGACAAATCCGGAGCGCCGCGCGCGAGCCGCGAAGCGTACGTTTACAACCCGCCGGTCGTGAACGAAGACCTGCAGATCCGCGCCAGCACCCTCAAACAAGCCGTCAATCTGGCGGCGGATCTGGTGCGCGCCAAGGTGCCGACCATCGTATTTGGCCCCTCGCGCAACTCGGTGGAGGTCATGCTCAAATACCTCCGCGCGAAGGTCGGGGACGTCGCGGGCGCGGACGCGGTCATGGCTTACCGGGGCGGCTACCTGCCGGAGACACGCCGGCGCATCGAGGCCGGCCTCCGCGCGGGGCAAATCTTGTGCGTGGTGGCCACGAACGCGCTCGAGCTCGGCATCGACATCGGCGACCTTTCCGCGGTCGTTTGCGCGGGTTACCCGGGCTCGGTCGCCGGTACTTGGCAGCGCTTCGGCCGCGCCGGGCGGCGCGGGGAAACGAGCATCGCGGTCTTGGTGTGCGGCAGTGGCGCGCTGGATCAGTACCTGGCGCGCGAGCCCAAGTACCTGTTCGAAGCGAGCGCGGAGGAGGCGCGCATCGACCCGAGCAACGTGGAGATTCTGATTCAGCACCTCAAGTGCGCGACCTTCGAGGCGCCGTTCGAGCTCTCTGCAAAAGGGGCGCGCCCGGCTTCTCCCGAGCCCGCACGGGGCGAAAATTACTCGACCCTCGACGCCGAGGCCACGCGTGACGCGCTGGAGTACCTGCGCGGGCACGGCTTGGTGCACGAATCCGGCGGCCGTTACCACTGGGCCGGCGAGGCGTACCCAGCCAGCTCCATTTCCCTCCGCAACATCGGCTGGGACAACTTCGTGATCATCGACGTCGCGACGAACAAATCCATCGCAGAGCTAGACTTCCGCGCGACTCACACCATGTTGCACGAACAAGCGATTTACCAGCACGACGCCGAGCAATACCAGGTGGAGCGTCTGGACTACGAGAACCACAAGGCGTTCGTGCGTAAGGTCGAGCCGGACTATTTCACGACCGCCCTCACCTACCGAACCGTGAGCGTCATCGAGCCGCGAAGCGACGGCGTGCTCGGGCGCGCGCGCGTCGGCTTTGGGGACGTGAAAGTCATCGAGAAGGTCACCGGATACAAGAAGATCAAATTCTTCACGCACGAGAACGCCGGCTACGGCGACGTGCACCTGCCGGAGATGCAGATGCACACGACCAGCTTCTGGCTCACGGTGCCGGAGGCTGTGATGGAGTCGCTGCCCCACCCGCGCGCGACCCTGATCGACGGGCTGCGCGGCCTCGGTGCAGCGTTGGAGACGGTGTCGACCTTGTTCTTGATGTGCGACCCCCGAGACCTCGGGCAAACGCTGGGTGACGGCGGGCAAGACGGCCAGGGAGGCGCGGCCCCGATCGCCCCCGGCCGCGATCCCCACGCCGGTCGCACCGGCCAATTCGATCCGACCGTGTTCCTTTTCGACGCATTGCCTGGCGGAGTCGGTCTCGCCGAGCGCATTTACGAGCGTGGGCGTGAGCTGTGCTGGGCCGCCGGCAGGCTCATCCGTTCTTGCGTTTGCCCGGCGGGCTGTCCCGCTTGCGTCGGTCCGGGCTCCGAATCCAGCCCTAGAAAACGCGTCGCGCTGGAGCTTTTGGCCGCGCTGGGTCTCACCGCGCACGACGTCTCCGCCGGCCGCGGTGGGGCGATTTTAGCAAGCTGAACGAAAGGCGTTTGCCGCAGCCGGTTCTGGCTCGTAGCCTTGCGCTTGGATGCGTCGCCGCCTGCACGCCATGGTTTGGGTCAGCCTCCTCGGCTGCGTTTTCGCGGCCAGCTGCTTGGCTCGCCGGGACAAGCCGTTCACGCGCGTCACGGATGACGACGCCGGGCCGCCCGACGCGATGTCGCTCGAAGACGCAGACAATCCGGACGTCCCACCGGACGCGCTGGATCTGGCGCCGCACGCGGTGCTCGGTATCGATCCGCCGCACGGGCCGTTCGCCGGCGAAACGTTGGTGATGATCCGCGGCAACGGCTTCGACAGCAACGCCCGGGTCTGGTTCGGGGACACGGAAGCGCCGCGCTCGAGCGTGACGCCCGTCGATCCGCAGCGTATTCAGGTCGAGACTCCGCCCGGCGCTGCCGGCGCGGTAGACGTGACGGTGCAGAACGGCGACGCCGAGTCGACCCGGGGTACGCTCGTGGGCGGTTTCACCTACGACCGCTTCTATGCCGCGCCTGCGGTAGGTCCCACCTCGGGCGGCACGATCATTACCGTACGGGGTGACGACACGGATTGGGACGAGACCACGGCCCTGGAGATCGACCGCCAGCCGTGCGCCGAGCTCAGCGTCGTGGACGCGCGCACCCTGACTTGCACCACCCCGCCGAGCGACTCCGGAGCGAAGGTGCTGACCATCATCCACGACGGCGAGCGTGAAGACGTGCTGGACGGCTTCACGTACGGCAACACCGACAACGGCTTCCGCGGCGGCCTCTCCGGCCAGCCGCTCGTGACTTCCAAGCAGCTTACCGTGCTCGCGTTCGACAGCTACGAGGGCCAAGCCGTGGCCGGCGCCCACGTGCTGCTCGGGGAAGACGCGAGCGCGGGTGAGGTGAAACGCACGGATCGGAACGGCGTCGTCACGTTCGCAGGTGAGCTCGGGGACAAGCAAACCGTGACGATTGCGGTCAAATGCTTCCAGCCCATCACGTTTTACGACGTGCCCGTCGATCACGTGACCGCCTACTTGGATCCCGTGCTCTCGCCGGCCTGCGGTAAGCTCGGGGAGCTGCCGCCGGGTGGCGGTACGCCCGGCGTGGGCTCGGGGGTTACGGGGGAAGTGGTGTGGCCCGCGGACGGCGAGTTCAAGCGGCGCGGGTGGAGTAACGTCCCTGCCCCGGCTTCGGACGCGGAGAGGTACGTCGCCTACGTCTTCCGCTTGGCCTCCACGCCAGACGCAACATTTCAGCTGCCCGGCACCAGCGAGAGCGTGACGCTCGAGTCAGCGGGCGGCGTCGGCTACAAGTTCTATCAGTCGACGGACCCCGGCAACTTCACGATGTACGCGCTCGCGGGCGTGGAGGACACGAGCAAGGAACCGCGCACGTTCTCCGCGTATGCGATGGGCCTTCTCCGCGGGGTCGCGGTCAAGCCGGGAAAAACCGCGGAGTCCGTCTACATCCAGGTGGACGTCCCGCTCGACCACGCGCTCAACCTGTCTTTGGATCCGCCCACCCCCGGGCCGCGCGGTCCCGATCGCATCCGTGCGAGCGCGGCCGTGCAAATCCAAGATCAAGGCTACGCGATTTTGCCGAGCGGCAGCGCGGCGCGCACCTTGCCAGGTAGCGGCAACTTCTCCCTCGTCGGCGTGCCCCCGCTGGTGGGCACCCTTGCGGGCAGCAAATACATCCTGACCGCGCGCGCCGTAACGGGCGATGCGGAGACGACGCCGCTCTCCGTCATCGGCTCGTTCTCCGCAACCAGCACCGCCCAGACCTTGAACCTCGGCGGATTCGTGCCCCTTCCGGTCGTCACCTCGCCCGCTCCCAACCGTAAGTGGGATCTCGGCTCGCTCGTCATTCAGCAGGCCAAGGACGGCCAGGCCGTGGACCTCACGGTCGTGCGCGTCGAGGCCGGCGGTGGGCTCTACGAGTGGACCATCGTCGCCCCGGGGCCGCGCGAAACCGTGAAGCTGCCGGATCTGAAAGCCCTCGCCCCAGACGCGGCGCTGCCGGTCGGCTCGCTCAAGATTCGCACGACGCTCGCCCGTATCAAGGACTTCGACTACGGCAAGTTGCGCTACCGCCAGCTCGACTCCCGAGGCTGGAACGCTTACGCGACCGACCTGAATTACACCGAGCACTGACGTGCGGCCGCGCCTTCGTCCCCGTAACCTGACGCTCGCCGCCTTCGCGTTCACGGTCGCCGGCGCCTGCAGCTTCGATCGCACGGATCGCTGGCTCGAGGGTGCGGCGCCGCCTCCCCCCGAATGCGTCGTAGGAGCGCTGCGGTGCGCAGAAGCGGGCACGCTCCTCGAGCGCTGCTTGACGGGCGTCACCGGTCCTCACTTCGAGGTCGAGGACGACTGCGGAGCGCGCGGCAAGGTCTGCAATCCCGACGGCTTCGTGTGCGCTACGTGCCTCCCCGGCGCGGGAAGCTGTGACGGGCTCAGTACCTACGAGTGCGACGCGAGCGGCGAGAAACGCGTGCTCACTGGCACGTGCAATCCGGAAAAGCTCGAGGCCTGTCGCGACGGCAAGTGCCTGAATTTATGCGCGGAGGCGCGCCGCAGCCGCAGTAACGTCGGCTGTGAGTACTGGCCGGTGGACTTGGACAACGCCCGCGTCGACGACACGTTGAACGCGGCGTCGCAGCAGTTTGCCGTCGTCGTCTCCAACCCGGAGCCGGCGGTGACGGCCGAGGTCGTGGTCGAGCAAGACGACTCGCAGCCCGGGGAAGAGCCGCAGCTCGCGGAGGTAGCGCGCGTCCGCATCCCGCCGTTCAGCTTACGTGTCATCAAGCTGGACCCCCGCGAGGTAGACGGCTCGGAGGACGGGCGTTACAACACCGGCACGCATACCGCCGTCACGCGCCACGCCTACCGCGTACGTTCGAATTTTCCGGTCGTCGCCTACCAGTTCAATCCGCTGGAGAACGTCAACGTGTTCTCCAACGACGCCTCGCTCCTCAAACCCACCGAGGCGGTGGATGCGGGCGGCAACGGCGAGGCCCTGCTGTACGCGGTGCTGGGCTGGCCTCAAACCATCGCCAATACCAGCAACCCGGACACGAATTTTTCGAGCTCGGGGGTCGCCAATTTTCGCGCCTTTCTCACGCTCGTCGGTACCCGAGAGCGGACTCGGGTACGGGTCAAGACCAGCGCGCGCATCCTCGGCGGCGGCCCGATCCCGGCGACACCGGCGGGCGGCGAAGTGTCTTTCACGCTGAATCCCTTCGACGTCGCCAACTTGGAGACCGACGACTTCAACGCCGACTTCACGGGCAGCATGGTATGGGCCGACAAGCCCGTCGTCGCCTTCACCGGCACCGAGGCGAGCGACGCGCCCTTCTTCGACACCTTGCGTGACCGTCGCTGCTGCGCGGACCACCTCGAGGAGCAGCTCGATCACGTGCGCACCTCTGGCCGCGAGTTCGTCGCGACCGTCTCCCCCAACCGTACGGCGGCGCTGTTGGCCGCAGGCGCGGACATCGGCGCGCAGGAGCAGACCGAGTACTTCCGCGTCATCGCTACGACGGAGCGCGGCGCGCGCATCAAGACGTCCCTGGAGGGCGCGCAAAGCGAGCTCACGCTCAGCGGCTTGGGCGACTACGCGGACTTGCGAAGCACGCATCATTTCACGCTGAGCAGCGATCAACCGGTGCAGCTTTCGGCGGTTTCGCCCAGTCAGGACGACGGCAACGTGCCGAGCGCGTTGCCCGGCGGCGACCCCAGCCTGCTCATCGTCCCGCCGATCGAGCAGTATCGCCGCAATTACGTCTTTTTGACGCCGGACAAGTACAACTTCGACTTCGTGCGAATCATCGCCAACGCGCGCACCGCGGTCGCGCTGGACGGCCGCTTGGTGACGGAGAACCCGAGCTGCGAGCAAGCACCCGCAGACGGCCTGACCGAAGAGATGCGCGGGGGGCCGCCGGCTCTCGTCGTGTACAGCTGCCAGCTCAGCTTTCCGACGATCGACATGAGCAAACCGCGGCCCGAAAACCTCGCCTCGGGTCGGCAGAACGACGGCGTGCACCGCGTCCTCGCCAACGAAGCCGTGGGCGTCATCGTGGACGGCTTCGACTTTTACGTGAGCTACGCGTACGCGGCCGGCACCGAGCTGTCGTTCATCGTGCCGCTTTAGCGGGCGGGCGCAGCACGGGCACGAGCGCGTTCGGACCGGCCTCGGTCAGGGCGCGAGCGCAGTCGGCGAGGGACAACCGGCGCGGGCCGAAGATGCTCGGCTCCGCGACGTCCGCGTCCATGAGCGACCACGACTGGTCGACTCCGAAGTCGTCCGGGTGCCCGGGCATCGCGAGAAAAACATGGCCCAGCTCGTGCGAAAGCGCGAAGGAGCGCGCCCCCGCCGCGATCGCCGAACGATCCAGCACGACCGCGCTCGTGAGGCTCGAGCCCGGCGCTACGATGAACGACTCGCCGATGCGCTCGCTTCGCTCGAAGCGTGGCACGACGAACACCTCCACCGTGCTCGGATCTGCGTCGTCGAAGGCGCGCAGCAGCGCGCGCTCCTCCGGCGTGCCCACGAACGCGTCGCCGTCCCCGAAATGGGAGAGCCCATCTCCGAGATTCAGCTCCGTCACGCACACCGGCAAGCTCGGATCCGTGGACACGACCGTGCGCGACGAAGCGGCTCCGCGCAGCCAAAGGTCGGCGCTCGCGACGGCTTCGGCCGCCGAGCGTTGGTTCTCGAAGACGGGCGCCGCGCCGCCCAGCGCGTCCGCCAAGCGCCACGCCACCGAAAGCGGGCTCTCTCCGGGGCGAGTCTGCACCTGCGCACGTTTTGCGCCCTGCGCGACGCTCACGGTGCCGCCCGACGCGGGTAAACCCGCGCCGCAGCCCACCGCGACGAGCTGTCCTCGTGGCGGATCCACCACCATCGGGGTGCCCGTGAGCTCAACGCCACACTGCGCCCACACGCCGGAAGCGGTCGCGAGCTCACGCTCCATTACCTGTCGCGCGCCGGCCTCGCTGCCTCCCACCGCGGGCGCTCCGCCCGGATGCGCGCGCAGCACGAGCACGCGCAGCCTAGCCTGCAGGCTCGGCTTGCCATGCGGACCGGTGATGGGCAGCTCCAGGAGCCGGCGCCCCGCGCTGGAAAGCCGCAATCTGCCGCCCAGCTCCGCCCGGAGCGAGCGCCGCTCGAGCGCGGGATGTCGGCGCTCCAGCTCGTCCGCCACCAAGCGGAGGGCCGGCGTGCGACGGCAGACCAGCTCCGGCGCGACCCCTTCGGGACACGTCGTTGCCTCGGTTCGCAAGTTGACTTGCACGTCCAGCGGTCGGCCCCGTGCGTCGAGCGTCAGCGCCTCGAGCGATTCCTGCGTCGCGTCCGGCGACGAGACGAGCAGGAAATGCAGCGCGTCGTCGTCGGGGTCAGGTAGCTCGCCGAGCTCTTGCGGAAGCGTGCGCGACAGCGTCGCAAAAGCGCGCTCCACGCCCCGCTCGTTCGCGGCCGTGACCGCGATGCGCGGCGTCTCCGCGTGCGCGAGGCCGGCCAGCAGCAGCGCGGCGACTCCGAGCGCCTTCACGCGCAGCCCCCTTGCTGAACCCGACGGAAGTTCTGTTCGGAGACGACCGAGCCGCTCCGCGCACCGGCGGCGCTGATGTGCACCAACGACGACCACGCGAGCGCCGGCAGGTGGCGTGAGCCTTTGAGCTCGGCCGCCAATCGCAGGGCCTCGGCCTCCTGACCGCAGTCGAACAGCGCCGCCGCCGCTAGGCCCCGCAGCGCGTCTTTTCGCGGAGATTTGCCGACTTGCGCGAGGGTGACCGCGTGCGCGTGCTGCTCGTAGTCGCGGCACAAATGCAGGGCGGCTCGCACCGCGTTTTCGTCGCCCGGAGGTGAGGACTTGATGAGGGCCTCGAGCGGACCGCGGGCGCTCGGTGCGCGCGCCGCCGCCAACCGAAAAAGAAACGTCGCGTCGCGCTCCGCGCTCGGGCGATCGCTGAGGCGCGCCATCAGCTCCAACGTGGGGCGCGTCGTGGGCGCGCCTGCGCGCGCGTCCAGCGACCAGGCGACGAGCGACCACGCCGCGCGTGCGCTCTCCGGACCGGAGCTCGCGCGCGCCGTAGCTTCCCGCAAGGGTCCCCCATCGCCGGCTCGGGTCGCCACCTCACCCAGTAACAGCCAACGCCCGAGGTGCCGTTCCGCGTCGCGCAGCACCGCGATGGCCGGCGCGATCTCGACCGGGAGGGGCGGCTGTGAAAGCAGCCACAAAAATAGCTCGCCGCACAGCGCGATGCGGTGCGCTTCTTTGATTTTTGGCGCCAACGACGCGATCCGCCCGCCCCGCGACTCCCCGCGAGAAAGGCGCGCCACCTCCGCCGCGAAGGCGACGACCGGGTGCCGGCTTTGTGCGGCGCGCGAGAGCGGCTCGGCGAGTGAAGCGTCCGGTGTGAAGCACGCCGCCGAAAGCGACGCGAGGCCTCCCGCGTCGTCCGCGCTCAGCACCTTCGCCAGCACCGGCACGAGCCCCGCGTCACCCTGCTCGCTCAGCGAGCGAACCGCGGCCCCGTACAACGGCCGTTCGAACGAGCCTCGCCGGGCGACTGTCTCCACTGCGACGAGAAGCTCTTGCTTCAGCTCCGGCGAGTGCGCCGCGAGCGCCCGCACCGTGCCGGCGAGGCGCGCCTCGTGCGCGGGGCGTCGTCGCAGCGCTGAGCGCACCTCACCCACCAGCCGCGCCAAGGCCGCCTCGCCGATCAAAATGAGCTCGGCTTCGATCCCATGACGGGAGGAGGAATATACACGAGCAAGAGCGCCACGCCTCATCTTCGCCCGCGCACTCACATTGACCTCATCCGGCGGGGCTTGTAGGACTCGGCTCGGAGGCTTTTTCTATGCAGCTCAAGAAGTTGGCAGCGGTGAGCATGGGTGTCGGTCTCGTCTCGCTTTTAGCGCTCGCCTGTAAGAGCGACGAGCCGGCGCAGACGAGCGGCTACCCGCAGCAAACGCAACCCGCGGCAGTGGGTCAGGCGCCCCAACAGCCCGGCTACGGCCAGCCCGCCGCCACCACGCCCGTCGCGACGACGCCCGCGCCCGTCGCCACCGTGCCGGTACCGGTCGCCGCCGCTACGCTCTCGCCTCCCGGCCCGCTGGCGCTCCCGTGCACGTCGGACGCCCAGTGCGCGACCGCGCGCTGTAACACCCAGTTCGGCAAGTGCGTCTTCCCCTGTCAGAACAACAACGACTGCATCGCGCCGAACCGATGCATGGCAGGCGCTTGCTTGCCGGCGATGCCAGGGCAGTAGCCTTTCGGTCGAAGCGCGGTCACACTCGCGCGCCATGTCCATCAGCGAACAAGACTACGAAGCGCGCGCCCTGCCCGAGCTGCGCGCGCTCGTAGAAGCGCTCGACGCGCTCGAGCTGCCGGAGCTGGAGTGCGAGCTCGCCAGCGACATCCTCACCATCGAGCACTCTAACGGCGATCGCTACGTCGTCAACAGTCACCGCGCCGCGCGGCAAATCTGGATGGCCGCGGAGCGCAACGCCTGGCACTTCGACTGGGACGAGGAGCGCGCCGCCTGGGTCGCGAAAAAGTCGGGGGACGAGCTATGGGGCACGCTGTCGCGGGTCCTTACCGGCAAGCTCGGCCAGCCCGTCCGGCTCGCGAAAAGCACTTCCTGAGTAGAAACGGCAGCTAACGCAGGCAGCCGAGCGCCGCCAAAAGCGGTGCCGGCTCGTCCGCGAGCGCCGCCGCAATCGCGGCCACGCCGGTGGCTCCCGCCTCCAAGCACGCGGCCGCGTTGTCCGCCGTAACGCCCCCGAGCGCATAGAGGGGGTAGGCCTGGTGACGGGCTCGCAGCTGCTCGCCCAACGCGCCGAACGTGGGTAGCCCCAGCGCCGGTCGGCCTTTGCGCGCGGCGAGCACGGGAGACACGAGCAGTGCGTCGACGCCGTGCAGCTCTTCGAGCGGCGCCGACTCCAGCGCGACCTGGTGCCACGCCCGTGAAACGTGCATCCCCTCTCGCAGCCAGCCGCGGGCGGTCCGCGCGCTTACACTCGCCTCACCCAAGTGCAGACCGTCTGCCTCGAGCAGTAAGGCGAGATCGAGCCTATCCGCTACCCAGAGGGCTTGCCCGTGCTCGCGCGCGGCATCGCGCAGCGCCGCGCCCAGCGCGAGCCGGGCACGAGCCGAAAGCGAATGGTCGCGCAGCAAGAGCGCGACGGAGCCCGGCGCCGCGAGCGCCGAAAGGCGGCGCAGACGTCGAGCGAGCTGCGACGCCGGCAGCCAGCTCTCGTCCGTGATCGCGATGAGGCGTGGGCGCATCCACGCCGTCATCATTCGCCGGCCTCGGCCGCGTCGTGCGCGCGCCGTCCTCTCAGCGCCGCGTAGGCGAGCGCAGCCCCGAGCGCATCCGCCACGAAGTCGGCCCAATCCGCCGAACGGTAGCGGGTGAACGCTTGCAGCACCTCCAAAGCGGCGCCCAGCAGCGTCGATCCCAGCGCCCCGAAGCGCGCCGCACCTTCCCCACGCCGCCCGAGCTGAAGCCCCGAGCGCGCCAAGAGCGCAGCAAGCCCCCCGAAGGCCGCCGCGTGCCACACCTTGTCCGCCCAGTGAAACTCCGGCCCAGGCAGGGACTGGAGCGGAGTGAGCCCGAACCAGAACAGCACCGCGAGGTAGAGGGCCACGGGCAGCACGTCGAGCCACGCTCCCCGGGGCCGAAGCCACCACTTGCCGAGCGCGCTCATCGTGCCTGAACGAGCTCTGCGGTTTCCTCCAGCTCTCGACGGTTGGTTTCCGGCAACCAGAGGAAGATGAGGCCGAGCGCGATGAGCGGAAAAACCACGCTCACGCGGAGGGGCGTGCCGAGCCCGAGCTCGCCCACCAGCTCTCCGAGCAGCAGCGGCGAAAACACGTAACCGATTCTCCCCAGCAAATTATTGGAGAGCGCGACCGCGCTGCCGCGCACGTCGGTCGGGAACAACTCGGTCATGAAGGTGTTCAACACCGTGAGCACGGCGTTGATTCCGAAGATGCCGATGGTCATGCACAGCATCAGCGGCAGCACGCCGGAAAGCGTGTAGCTCCCGAAGACGCCCAAGATAGTCGCCGCGTAGATAACGGCCGCGCCGCGCTTTCTCCCGATGCCGTCCAACATGCGCCCCGCCAAGAACACGAGCGGCATCGACACCAAGGCGGCCACCGTCATGATTTGGCCCACCTGCCCGTGGCTGAGATTCCGCTCTTCCATCGCGAAATCCTTGAAGAAGGTGACAGCGTTGTTGGTGCAAACGTAAGACAAGAACCAGATCGCGCCGAGCTGCAGCACTCGGCGCCGATGGGGCCCACGGAGCACGTCCCACAGCGGCGGAGCGCCGTCCCCCGGCGCGGTCTCGGTGAAGCGCTTCGTCTCGCGTAGCCCGCGCCGCGCGAACATCATGAGCACGAGCGGGATCACGCCGACCAAGTACACGCTGCGCCAACCGAGCGGCGTCTTGAGCAAGAGCGGCACCACGCCTGCGCAGACGATGGAGCCGAGCCCCGCGGCCGCGCTCACCACGCCAATCACGGTGCCGCGTCGCTCGGCCGGGTACTCCTCGGCGGCGACGACCATGCTCGTCGCCCACTCGCCGATCAGGAAAATGCGCGCCACCATCTGCAGGGCCCCGAACACCACCGCGTTCGGAGCCAAGGCGGAGAGGAACGTGAACAGCGCGTACCCCGCGATAGTGACGGAGAGCACGCGCTTTCTTCCCCACCGGTCCGCGCGTCGCACGAGCAGGAACGCCAAAATCGTTCCGAAATTGATGAGCGTGACGAGCCACATTTCTTCGCGCAAGGACATGCCGAAGCTCTCGCGCAGGCTCGGCAACAGCTGGGTGATCGCGAAAAAGTCGTAGCCTTCGAAGAAATTGGCGACGCTCAAAAAGACGAACAGCCGCTTCTGGTAGCTCGTAAACGGCGCGCGAGAGCTCACTCGATGAGCCCTGCTTCGGGGCTGGATGCGTTGGCGTAGAGCCGCTTCGGCATGCGCCCCGCCAAGAAAGCTTTGCGACCCGCGCTCACGGCTTCTCGCATCGCCTCCGCCATCAGCACCGGATGCCGGGCGCCGGCGACGGCCGTGTTCATCAAGATGCCGTGGCAGCCGAGCTCCATGGCGATCGCCGCGTCACTGGCGGTACCGACACCAGCGTCCACGATCACGGGTACGGTCGAATGCTCCAAAATGATCCGCAAATTGTACGGATTTCGGATACCGAGGCCGGAGCCGATTGGCGCCGCCAGCGGCATCACCGCCGCGCAGCCGACGTCCTGGAGCTTCTTGCAGATGATCGGATCGTCGATGCAGTACGGCAGAACCGTGAAGCCTTCCTTCACGAGCAGCTTCGCCGCCTCCAGCGTCTGCTCATTGTCGGGGTACAGCGTTTTCGGATCGCCGATGACCTCGAGCTTGACGATGTCCCCGAGTCCCAGCTCGCGGGCCAGGCGCAGCGTGCGCACGGCTTCGTCCGCCGTGTAGCAACCCGCGGTGTTGGGCAGAAGCGTCCAGCGCTTCTCGAGTAGCAGGCTCATCATCGAGCCCGCGGCGCGGTCCTTCAAGTCCACGCGGCGCAGCGCGACCGTGACGACCTCTGCCCCCGAAGCCTCCAGCGCGGCGCGAGTCTCCGCGACGTCCTTGTACTTCCCGGTTCCGATGAAGAGCCGGGAGCCAAAACTGAACCGGCCAATTTGGAGCACATCCGCCTGCGACATGCGCCTTCGGTACCGCGTGGGCTGGCGCGCTGCAACCACCGGCCCGCGCGCCGCCACGGCGGCTCCGCTGCCGCTCTTTTTTGGGGTCGGCGCCGTCGCTAGGACGGCGCCGCGGACTCGCCGTGGCTCAGACGAAGCCGGCTTTGCGCGAGGAGCCTTGTGTCTCCTCCCCCCCGCCCGCGCATACCTCCGGCAAGGCGAGC